>JAOUJL010000060.1 GCA_029883255.1 Candidatus Bathyarchaeota archaeon
GCACAGTGCAACCAGCCCTGTCGTCGAAAGCCTTGCCCCTGAGGTATCCTCCTCCCAGTTCTGCGAATTCTATGTCGAAGACGCCTCGCGTCCCTATTTCAACATCCTTCCCTTCAACCTCTTCAAGACTCTCAGCCCCTATATCAATGAAAAGGTCCTCTATAGGCGCCACCTTTTTTTGCTCCTCCGCCGTCATGATATGGGGCGGCTTAGTCCCAATAATTCCCTTAACGTATTGCCCATTGCCCACTTGGAGAAGTACCATTTGGCCGGGCATGATGTTACTTGTTATGCCTCCCAGCGCTTGGAAGCGTAGGAAACCGTTCTCTTCTATGAAGGTGACTATGAAGGCGACCTCATCCATGTGCGCAGCCAGCATCACTTTGGGGGATCTCTCCTTTCCTTGATGGAAGAAGAGGATGTTTCCGAGTTTGTCTATTCTTACTTCGTCGGCGTATTCCTCCAGTTCCTTCTTGAGGATCTCACGTATCTTCTCCTCGTTTCCTGAAGGCCCGAAAGCGTTAGAGAGGGTTGCCAGAAGCCTGATCTCATGAGACAAATCGTTCACCGATCTTCTCTAGTGGGTTCTTTTTGTAGTTAAGGTTTCCTTTCTTGACAATCAGCAATGCGTCGCGCTTGATGGTGTGATTTTTATTTTGTTTTTGCTGTGGATACAGATGAAGTGTTGTCCTCACAAGAGTTTTAAGTAGACCCGTCGATTGTGTTTCCCTTTGTTTTCAGTTTTGAGTAGTTTTATCTGCCCAACTTCTCTCAGGTTCTTAACGTGGGTTCCCCCGTCAGCTTGTTTGTCCACACCCACTATCTCTACGATGCGAAGATTTGGAAGGTTTGGCGGAAGGGCCTCAGCCATTTTTATTATGCCGGGGATTCTTAGTGCTTCTTTTTTGGGAAGTTCGTACCATTTTACAGTGATGTCTTTTGTGAACAATTCGTTCGCCTTATCTATGTACTTCTTAAGGATTTCTCTGTCATACTTTTCCAAGCTGAAGTCGAAACGAACCTTGTCCTCTTCAAGTTGGTTGCCAGTGACAAGGGCGCCTGTACCAGTGCATAGAAGCGAAGCAAACAGGTGAGCTGCTGTGTGGCTGCGCATAAGTTTATACCTTCGTTCCCAATCGAGTACGCAATGAACATTGTCTGCTTCTGTTAAACCGGCTCGGTCAACCTCGTGTGATGTCTCTCCAGAGAACTTGCCAACGTAAACGACATTGTAGGTTTTGTTTCCTTTCATGATCTTCCCCGTATCCCATGGTTGACCTCCACCCTTAGGATAGAAAATTGTCTGGTCCAAAACCACGTATTTTCGGTTCTTAACCGAAACCACGGTGGCATCGCATTCTCTGCGGTAACTATCTTTTAAATACAATGCTTCAGTCACAGGGATGACCCCTTTGACAATGTGAGAATTGCGGTTTATAAGTGGTGTTGCATTTCAAACCTACTTGTTCAAGCGCGCGCTAATTTGAAGATTGCTTCGGCATTTTTTGTAGTAGCTTCTGCCAGGTCATCCAAACAAATTCCTTTTAGACTTGCGATTTTTTTGGCTGTTAGAGGGAGAAAGCCTGGTTCATTTCGTTTCCCTCGCATAGCTTGCGGTGCAAGCCAAGGGCTGTCGGTTTCGAGAAGAGTTTTCCTCAGGTCTATCCATTTGGCGATTTCATGGAGTTTGTGAGCGTTGGGATAGGTAACGTTTCCAGCGAACGAAACAAGGAAGCCCGATCTGATACACTGTTCAGCCATCTCTTTGCTTCCTGAAAAGCAGTGCATTATACCCCTTATTTTTCCTCTGAATCTCGAAATGATTTCGAGAACGTCAGTGTGTGCTTCTCTGTCATGGACTACAACAGGCAACTCTAATTCTTCAGCTAATAGAAGTTGGGCTTCGAAGGCTTTTTTCTGGGCTTCCCTTGGGGATAAATTTCTGTAGTAATCGAGTCCAATCTCTCCTATGGCCACGACTTTCGGATTTTGAGAAAGTTCTCTCAGTTTGTTCAAGACGTTTTGGTCTAACTGAATGGCGTTATGAGGATGAATACCTACCGTTGCGTAGAGTCCCTCGTGATGTTCGGCCAATTTGACGCCTTTTATGCTACCATCAACATCAAATCCAATGTTCACTACGCAATCGACATGGGCTTCTCTGGCTCTGATCAGCACCTTTTCTCTATCTCTGTCAAAGCTGTTCCATTGAAGATGAGCATGAGTATCCACTAACATGTTTTTTCACTCACATGACGTTGCGACTTCACCTTTTAACTTCTTTGACTTAAGAGCACGCGAGGCTATTTTAACCGTTTTTTTGTGCAAAATGTTGGTTTGGAACCTAACATTTTCCTAACATTTGCGGGGTGAGATTTCCAACGATTTTCTTTATACGCAGAAATTCAGTCTATTTTGGCTTCAGCGTTTTGATGCTGGCGCTTTCATTTTTCCAGTCTACTATGATCTCGAGGTCATATGCCCAATACCATTCATCATCTTTCAACCATACATCGTATTTCCAGTTCCACAAGCCATCGTTGCACATCCCGTAGCTGCGGGGAGACAAAAGATAGTTGGGCGTTCCAAGGATGTTCGAGAGAGAGTTGTCTTTAAAATCTTGCTTTAAATGGATTGCATAGTGTGCGTCTATGCCTATGACTTCATGATTTGAGTTGTTGATTAAATAGCAAGCGAAATCGCCGGGTTTTCTAGAAAGAACATCTGTTTCCGAAAACCATAAGTCGCTACTTTTGTTGTAGAGTTGGACCCACAGAGCTATGATCTCCGGTGGTCGACACCAGTTAGGACGGGGAAAACCATCCCAGTAAGTGCCATATAACCTTGGCCCATAGCAACCTTCTGGCACAAGTTCTAAATTGGCTTTTGAGTCTATCCAAGCTGCAAAAATCCCCGTGTTAATGTAGCATGGCATAACGTAAGTGTCATCGTGAGGATTTCCATGAACCGTTATCCATCGCTGTCGCGCAGCCTGAATATCCTGATAATGCATAGAAAAGACTAGGTCGGAAAGCGTCTGAGAAAGTTCGTGAATTTGACGTGCACTATCTTGCTCAAGATGCTTGATTTGGAAATAGAGACCTAAATTTAATACGAGGCTCACCAGAAAGGCGATGGTAAGCACCGCCGTGGCTCTCTCATATTTCATAAAGAATACCTCAAGTTGCACGTAGATTACTATTTTTAGGGAAAAAGATAAGTCTTGCTGTTCAATTCGGAAAATCATGCGCAGATGCTTAATTTTCTTCGTTTTTCTGCGTGCACACCTGCGTGTTCGACGGTTTTTTGTTAGTTTCTAGTTTCGCGCGTTAATTTAAACTTAAATCTAACCACAGTCGGAGATAGCACCCGAAAACCCCCTTTTTCTGTCTGGTCTTATCCTTTCCCCAAGGCAAGTGCAAATCGAACGCAAGTTTTAAAAGTTAGAAAATTGGCTAGACAAAAGGAGATTTTAGTCATGTCGAAGGTAAAAGTGAATGATATCCAAGTCTACTATGATGTGAAGGGTGAGGGATTTCCTCTCGTAATGATTATGGGGTTGAGCGCAAACGCAGACTGGTGGTACATCGATCCCCACTGGATTCAGGAACTTTCAGAGAAGTTCAAGCTTGTTATGTTTGACAATCGGGGAGCCGGGCGTACGGATGTGTCCGATAGGCGATATGCGATCAAATTGTTTGCTGACGACACCGCAGGTTTATTGGATGCCTTGGGAATCTCCAAGGCCGATGTGTTTGGAATTTCAATGGGTGGCATGATAGCTCAGGAGCTGGTGCTCAACTACCCTGAGAAGGTCGAAAAACTGGTCCTCTGTTCCACCTACTGCGGTGGTACAAAGTCGGTTTTACCGTCTCCTAAGGTATTAGAAATACTTACGGCTGACAGAAGCATGTTGTCACCGGAAGAAATAGCTAGAATGTCGATTCCACTCTTTTTTAGAGATGATTTCATTAAAAAGAACCCCAATGTTGTAGAGCACGCAATCCAACAAATGCTCAAGGCTCCCATTTCAAATGAAGCTTTCACACGTCAACTAAACGCACTCATGGAATTCGATACTTATGATAGGTTGTCTGGGATAAAGGGGCCCACTCTGATTTTACATGGCAAACAGGATGTTCTTGTGCCTCCTGAAAACGGTTCAATCTTGGCTGAGGCCATACCCAATGCTGAGGTCGTTTACCTTAAGAATTCTGCTCACGGACTCGTAGAAGAGACGGAGAAGGTCATCCCAGTTCTATTAAACTTTCTCGTTGAATAGGGCGAGCGCAAAAGAAAATTGGAAACAGTCAAGTAGAATCGTCAATCTTTCTCTTTAAGGTTGTGATTCCTGGTGACATGTCCCGCAAATCCCCCTTTTTTATTGTTTCTGAAAGAAGACTGTCGATTGCAATCATTACGAAGAGTCTAACAGGAATACAGGCGTAAGTAGGAAGGCTCTTCGTAAATTCAAGCAACATAATGGGCACGTTTCTGAAAGCCGGTCTGGGCTATGTTTTGCGCTGCACATTCTAAATGGGCATGTTTCTGAAGGTTGTAGGAGAAACACCGATTGTTTTGGCAACAATATCACGAGCCTGGCCCTTTGAACCTAAGTTCGTTTGAACTGAGGGTTTTCCAGCTAACATTCTTTGTTTTGCTAATTCCCTTTCAATTTTTAAAAGCGGAAAAAGGAAGTCCTCGGGGGCATATGCTACAATTCCTAAAATTGAGAAAGCAGAGCACTGGTTTAAGTTGCAATCAACTTTTTAGTATATGCTCGCTTGAAAGCCCGCTGAAGCATGCTGCTCATCGTGAATCTTCAGAAATTTTGTTAAACTCTTAAGAACCACGATAGAAACTGCTGGAGCATAGGGGCGTAAAGAGCAACGATCAAGTTTTTGAAAGAAGCCCAAAAACCTTAGAACCGTAGCCTTCGGGGCGTTCTTCTTCGTTTTCCCATGTATATAAGGCGAAATTAAAGTTTTCAAAAGTCTGAAGCTCCTTCAGAGTTTTGTTCCAAGATATGTTTTCTCTAGTCTCTTTTTATCGTGTTTTTGTGTTAAAAAACGTAGGGGGTAGGTAAAATAACAAGATTTACACAGTTATTTTCTGAAGGTGAAATTGGTAAATGCCGCGAGTTTCACGGATACAGTTCATTAGTCGCAGAGTTGCGAGGCTTAAAGAAACCGTGCAGGTTGACACTCAGAAAATTCGAGAGAAGCTGCTTAACAACTTACAAATGATTTTTGATAATGCTGTTGTTTTGGCTAGAGGCGATGTAACAGTTGACGGTGAAGAGTTGACGTTGAATGAAAGACGAGATTGGACTCGTGTTGCCGCTTACACAGCCCAAATCATTCAAAGTATAGCCAAAGGCTTCGATGAGAGGCAAATAGATGTGATGCTTGATGAGTTGGAAAAGCTTGTAGCTGAAGCCAAAGCAAAAGCGACTATAAAACATTAGGGTCAGACTATTTTTTACAGACTTTGAAGTGTTGAGTAAGGAGCTTGGGCGCAATCCCTGGGCGTGAAAAGGAAGCTTCAGAGAATGGGAGTTGTTGTTGTTTTCTGAATTTTTCGCTTACCAACAACAACTGTTTCGTTGTAACATTGAAGTTTCACTATTAGAGAAACTGTTCGTTTTGGGTATGGACCGTTCATTATTAACGAACACTTGTCGGTGTCCCCGCAGCAGCAGACGACGACAACTCTCAGTTTGAAAATAATAGCCTACCCCCTGTCATTTTTGATGCTCTGCCCCCTAGGTTTTTAGTACTAAAAGAAAATTTTTTATTAGTACTAAGTTTGGGGACCCAAAAGAAAAAATTTATGGGACCCAAATCAGTAAGGCTGAAACAGAAAGGAAGGCAAGGTTCCAAACAGAACATAGTATGCAATTGAACGTCAGGTAAAAAGGCTTGGATTTGGTTACCGAAAGAAAAAATTTTTTGGTTACCAAATAGGCAAAGCTGAAATTTTAGGCGGTTTCTTAGATACGTTGGTTAAAGCCTGGTATAAACACGCGTGTTGTTGTTTGTGGTGCAGATTTTTTATGAATAACAACACGTAGGCCAACACGTTTAAGTTTCATTTCAAGCTTAGCAGGTTAGGTTTGAAAGTAGTAGTCCGCCAAAAACATAGGAACCATGTACTACTACTTCTACGCAGAGCCTGCTCACGCGTTGAGAGCTCCTTATCGAGAGGAGATTCAAACAAGACTTGGGACGATGGCTATCCTTTCGGCGGCAACTACTGGTGTGACTATGAGGAAAAATATCCCCTTGCAGAGGAGCTGGATGGTTCAAGTATCTGGGACGCACCATACGTCATCGATGAAAACAATGTAGATAACTATCCAATAGTTCCAGAGTTTACACCACTCATCATTCATATCATTATTTATAATCGCAACATTACTATCAGTCACTCTCTCTCACAAAAGAAAGTCAACCAGATATCTCTACTAATAACATATCCATGAAATCAAGTATTCTTACACAACATCTAAAATGAACCAGAAGAGATAATGAAGGATTTAAAAGCGCGCGCGCTAGATTAAGCTGTACCGCAAAAGAAAATAGCGAAACCTTCACGTAAAATCGCTAATCTTTCTCTTTAAGGTTTCCATGTAAGTGGCCAAACCTTCAATGTCTTTGACTTCTTTTCCCACAAGTCCTGAGAGTTTAGTCCAAAATGTGAGGTTGGGCTTTATTTTTGCCTTTTCTATGTTTTGTTTCAGGCGTTTTGTCCATTCTTTTCCTCTTCTGTCGAAATCCAATAACAGGATAACTTCTTGTACCCCGCTTTTCTCCACTTCAGAGATGACATCTAGAAGAGATCTTCCACCTGTTTTTGCGGATATTATTTTTCCTTTCACAGCCAACGCCCTTAGTGTTTCGATGTCGTTTTTGCCTTCCACGATTATGGGTGTTCCCTTTGCAGATTCTTTAGCTAAACGTTCTAGAAGTCGCAGAATTTTTTCTTCTTTCTCTTTAATGCGTGTTGACAAGGCTTTTACCTGGTTGTTTCGGCGTTTTTGATGGCGTTTAGGCATTCTCTTGCTTCTCTGATGTTTTCGAAATACCTTCTGACGGGTTCAAGGATTACCGCTAGTTCGTCTGCCAACGCGTTTTTGAGGTCCTGCGGATGTAGGTCTCCGCGCTTGTAAGCTGTTTTTAACTCTTGGAAACTCTGGTACTCTGCTGTGCCGCCGTATTTGGCTGGTCGATTAACTGTGAATGTTTCGTTTTCTCTGAAGATTATGTGTTTGCAGATGTCTAGGATCGGGTTGAACTCTATTGTTTTTTCTGGACAGAAGGCCTTAGTGATTTTCTGTTTTATTTCTTGTGGTGAATCGTAGATGAACACGCAGGTTTCGGGCTTGCTCTTGGACATTTTGGCCGATGCGACGGCTTCTTTTTCTTTGCCTTCGGGAATCGGCCACACTGCTGGCTTTTCTAGTCCTTGTAATAGATGGTGGTGGACGCAAACAGGTTTCCAGAATCCAAGTTTTTCGCCTAGTTCCCTCGCTACGACGTTTCCTTTGCGCTGGTCCATGCCCAACTGGCAGATTTTGACTTCCATGTGGAATATGTCTGCCACCTGCATGGGTGTATAGAGGAAGTCTGAGACGTAGTGGGCTTCTGTTTCTTTTCTTCCGGCGATTTCTAGGGTTCGTCTCGTTCTTGCTATCGTGAGGTTCTTGGCGGTCATGATGGTTTTGGCCCAGTAGCTTAGGTTGTTGTAGAGCTTGTCTGAGTATATGAACTCGACTTTGTCTTCTGGGACGCCTAGGGCTATCCATGAGTGCTTGAAGAGGTCGGCCGCTGTTCTGATCAGTTCTAGGTTGCCGCCTAGTTTGTTGTT
>JAOUJL010000324.1 GCA_029883255.1 Candidatus Bathyarchaeota archaeon
TATTTGGCCCTTGTTTGTAACCTCTTTCTTGGGGGCAGATGTGGCTGTTCTAGGGTTGATAGACGGTTTAGGTGATGCTGTCGTTTCTATGTCTCAAGCGGGCTCTGGGTACCTTTCTGACAGACTGAGAAAAAGAAAGATTTTCATCTGGACTGGCTACCTGTTTGGATCACTGTCAAGGGCGGGTTATGCACTCTCAACCGTGTGGCAACCATTAATTCCCTTCAGGATTTTGGACAGGTCCGGAAAGATAAGGGGGGCGCCAAGAGACGCCATTGTTGCAGACATATCCACAAGGGAGAACAGGGGAAGCAACTTTGGCTTGTTGAGGGCGATGGACAATTTGGGTGCTGTTTGCGGCATCATCGCCTGCATTTTATTGTTCACCAACTTAGGATACAGAAACTTATTTCTGCTTGCCTCCATTCCGTCACTGATCAGCGCTCTGTTAATTCTAACGTTTATAAGGGACAGGAAAACCCAGAAAATCCACAGGGGAATTTCCCTGAAAGACCTAACCCTAAACCTCAAGTTGTTTTTGTTGCTTAGTGCTCTGTTCGCCTTGGGCTCCTTCAGTTACTCCTTTCTGTTAGTTTACGCAAAAGAATTCGGTTTTGAAACGCCTCATATTCCGGTTTTGTATCTGGTCTTCACCGCCGTAGCTTCGCTTATGTCCATGCCATTCGGAAAACTTGCAGACAAACTGAGCAGAAAAGCGGTGTTGGTTTTGTCTTATTTTTTTTGGGGTTTGACTTGTTTAGGCTTCATTTACATTAAATCGTACATGGGAGTTGTGTTGTTATTTGTCTTGTACGGTCTGCACAAAGCAGCGATGGAGCCTGTGCAGAGAACATTTGTCTCTGAACTGTCACCAACGAGGTACAGAGCAAGCGTGTTGGGAGCATTTCAGATGATTGTTGGGTTGTGCGCATTGCCAGCCTCACTTATCGCTGGTCTACTGTGGTCTAATTTCGAAATGATTACACCGTTCTACTTTTCCTTAGCGTTAACAGGTTTAGCAGTAGCCTTGATGTTTTTTGTGAAGGAACAGGCTTAAACCTGAACCTCAAACCAGCGGAGTACACTCGAAAACTTTTACCATAAGAATTGAAATAAGAAAAGGAGGAAAGAAAAATCATAGAAGACAACAGCAATCCTTTGCTTTTATATAGTTTTTTCTTGAATATATGACCATGCACAAGCAACGAGTCGTCATCATAATGGGTTCTAGACGCGATCTCAGCTTCGCCGCTCCCATAGGTCGGGTGCTTGAATATTTTGGCGTTGACTACGAGTACAGGATAGCCTCGGCGCACAAAACACCCAGAGATCTATTGGATCTCTTAGAGAAATATGAGAAGTCTGGAAACAGCATCGTTTACGTCACGGTTGCCGGCATGTCCAATGCGCTTTCCGGTCTCGTGGACGCCAACACGAGACATCCCGTTATAGCCTGTCCCCCCTACTCAGATAAGTTCGGAGGCGCCGACATCTACTCCTCCCTGAGAACACCAAGCGGAGTCGCCCCCCTCGTTGTCCTTAACCCGGAGAACGCTGCTCTAGCAGCAGTAAAAATGCTCGGCCTAGAAAACCTGACCCTATCCGAAAAGGTTTACCAATTCCAACTAGAGAAAAAGAAAGAAGTCAACAACGCCGACAACGAAGTGAAAGGAAAGAAAGTTTCTGACCTAGAAAAAAGACTGGCAGAGGCGGGACAATGAGCGAACTGAAAAAAGGTTTTTTGCGAAGCGGGAAGGTCAAGGACATTTATGACGCTGGCAACGGAAAGCTTCTGTTCGTCTACTCAGACAGGCTGTCCTCTCACGACGTGATGTTAGCGGACAGGATTCCGCACAAAGGTCAGGTTCTCTGTCGTCTATCCGCGTATTGTTTTGCAAACTGTGAAGATCACGGTTTTGCGACGCACATGATAGAGGTCCTTGACTCAAACAAAATGC
>JAOUJL010000325.1 GCA_029883255.1 Candidatus Bathyarchaeota archaeon
CAACACTTTCTAAGACTGCTAAAAAATCTAGAAACAGCGAATTCGATAGCGCTTCTGCGAAGAAAGAATGAAAGAATAGTTTTGAAGATCGTTCCGAAACCTCCAGTGAAACAAAGCAACATACTCATAAATTGGATATTGTTTTTCGCGACAATTGCAACGACTTTTATCACAGGTTATATGCTCTCCTTGGGACTTGTTGAAGAAGGAGCAATGTCCAATCCTTTTGTAGGCGGTGCAACCTTTACGATAGCAATAATGGCTGTGCTTGGCATGCATGAGATGGGTCACAAATTAACTGCAGACAAGAAGGGGATAGAAGCTACTCCGCCATACTTTATTCCCGGACCGCCACCGTTTCTGGGCATGCTCGGAATAGGAACTTTCGGTGCAGTTATAATGCAAAAGTCCCTTCCACCAAACAAAGATGCTCTGTTTGATGTAGGTGCAAACGGCCCAATCGTTGGATTTATTCTAGCTGTCATAGTGAGTATTGTGGGACTTTTGTACTCTCCGATGTTTCCAATTCCTCCAGAAGGTATCAACGGCCTTCCAGCTCCATTAATCTTTGAACTCTTCGCTGTCTTTGTTGTAAAGCTTCCGACGAACTACTACATTTTGTTACATCCCGTTGCTACCGCTGGCTGGGTCGGCATGGTCGTTACCATGCTTAATTTGTTGCCCGCTGCAATGCTTGACGGCGGTCACGTAGCCCGATCCCTAGTTGGTGAGAAAACCAGAAGTGTCCTAACTTTTCTGTCGATATTATTATTGATTGTATCAGGTTTCTGGCCGATGGCCATTTTTGTGCTTTTCATATCCATGCAGAGGCATCCCGGTCCGTTGGATGATGTTTCCCGCTTATCCACGAGTAGAAAGCTTCTGACGATTGGTTTAATAGTAGTCTTTGTTTTGTGTTCATTTCCGCTTTTTCCGATTTTCTAGATCAGGTTTTTGTATTCATGTCGAACTGGTAAACAATAAGATTTATTAAATATTGCGATATTGGATATCTTGGAGAATCTACCAAAAAACAAAACATGTTCAGAATACCCTCTGAAAGGTAATCCACAATGAGGGGAGCCGTTATCCTCATAGCCTTCGTCTTCTTGTTTTTATTAGCATCGCTGCTAATTCCATCACCGATGTTTCCAGGAAGCTTTTTCTGCACGCTAATTGGAGGAGCGACAAACGAATATGCTGGATATCTAAGTGCAGTTTTCAATGGTGTTTTTTACGGTGTCGTTTTATGGTTAGTCTTTGTTGTCATAAGTAAGAGACTCGGAGAGGAAAGTGGCCCCTAATCGGTTTTTGTTGTTTCAGCTTCCTTCTGGCTGTGGTAAAAAGCCTGTCAATCTGATTTTGCTTCCACAATTGTTACACACTAGGATTAGCTCCGCTAGCTCGTCATCTTTAACTTTTGTTTCCACGATCGCGTAGATCTCTTCAGTTTCATCATCTGGAGATATCATGACACCACATTTTGGGCATGGAAAGGCTCCGTCTCCATCGATCTTTGTCAAATCAACACTATACATCATACTTCTTTCAACAACGGTTTTCTTCATTGTTTTGAACGCCTCTTTATAGGTTCTGATAATTCTCCATGGTAGCCAAGAGTATAATTAACAATTATGAATCACTAATCTATATTACAAGTATGTGCGAACAGTTGGAGAGCATGAACCAGCAATTATTAAAGAAGATTCAGTAAAGGTTGCATGTTCATAATAAGTGAACTAAAGTTAAAACAGTTGATAAGTGTGTATAAACTTGGAAAAATTCGATGTAATTATATGGAACAAAAGGAGAAGGAACTCGTTTAACTGAGGCTATGTTTTGGATGAGGCTTGAACTGAAGTTAAACTGCTTGAATAATATAACAAGGGTAATGCAAGCAGCACCGTGTTCTTCCCTCTTGTTGTAAGGGTATATTTCACTCTTAACGGTGGTCCAG
>JAOUJL010000061.1 GCA_029883255.1 Candidatus Bathyarchaeota archaeon
AGAGAGTACAGAAAGGCGACACTAGAACGGTTATTGTATCTTTACGTCACATCTGGCGAAAATGGAATCAGATTTGCAAGATCAATCAAAGATAAGGAACTAGCGCGCGCGAGTAGCATGTATTAACTGACCGGAGTCATGGGTCTTTTAGAGTGTTCGGTTAAGACATATTTGCAGTATTCGTCAAGTTTCATTTTTTTGGTTTCTGCCAGCCTTTTCAGTTTTTCGTACAGTTCCATGTCTGGAGGATACATCTTGTCTAAGGTTGTTCTGAGGATTATGTATTTTCCTTTTGGTGCCCCCCTCTTCAGTCTTTTCTTTCCGAGCCTTTCCAGCTCTTTTTTGAAGGCTTCGATTCCTTCCTTTTCTAGTATTTCGGCCAGTTCGTCCTGTTCTAATTGTCCGATTTCCATTTTTGCGAGGTTCAGAGCATCCGTGTAACAAAGTAGGCCTCTGGCCACTGCTTCTTGCATTTTCGGGCTTAACTCTAACACTTTGAGCCATTCGCTCAATGTTGATGCGGGTATGCCTAGTCTTCTGGCTGTTGCCCTTAACCCTGCAGGCGAGAAGGAGACGATCTCGTTCAGCCGTTCCGCCCTTGTGATAGGGTCCATGTCCTTTCTTAATATGCTTAGATTTTCAATTAGAGAGGCCTCTCTTGCCTCTTCATCGGTCATCTCTTCGATCAAGCAGTCAGTGCCCACTACAAAAAACTTTGCACCAGCCTCCTTCTTCGCCAAAAAACGTCTTCTGCCTACAACAACTCCGTAACCATCCTTTTCTGGTCTAGCTTTGAAAGGCCCTATGATCTTGCCCCGCTTTAACTGATCGGTCAGAGCCCTGTCTTCTAAGCTTTCTCCAAAAGGTCGTCCAGCTCGCACGTTCGATTCACTTACGTGAAAACTCCCAACAGGTATTTGTTCTCCTATATTTGTCAATTCTCGATTAATCATAGTATCGCCATACAGAGTATTCATCGTGGATGAACATAAAGTTTACCATTCGCTGTGCAGTTGTCGGACAATTAGTGTGCGCGCTTTCTCTTACATCTAGGCTGTATTCTATGGTTCAAAGAGCATTATGTCGTGATAAGGCGAGCCCTCTATATGGCGAGATTTAAACTGATCGAACAGCTCAAGGATCTCAGGTCAATAGGTTAAGCCAAAGGTTTTTAGCGCGCGCGAAATTGATCAGGCAGTTTATATTGGATAAGAGTTAATTAGGTTGAATCATTAATGTTGAGTTCCATAACACTTGTGAGATTTGATGTGAACAAGGTGTTTAACAAGTTAATGCGGGGTTAACGGATGGGTGGGAGCTCGAAACTGAGGGTAACATTGCTTACTGGGCGAACGATTGAGCAGGGAGTGGCAAAAGAACGTGGAAAGTTCTCTGAAGAATACGTGGAGAGTGTTTCGGTCTGTTACTTGGATCCTGAAGACGTGAAGAGGCTCGGAGTAAAGGATAAGACTAACGTTCTTGTTTCAACTGGTTACGGTTCGGTTGTTGTTAAGGCCGTAAAGTCTCTGAGAGGTCCGCATCCTGGAGTGGTTTTTGTTCCGTATGGTCCGTGGGTGAACGTTTTGGTTGATCCGGAGACTCATGGTGTTGGCATGCCTTGTTTGAAGGGGATTCCGGCAGAGGTTGAGCCTGCTCCAGACAAGCCCGTTTTGAGTCTTGAAGAACTTCTCAGAGAACAGTTTGGGAAGGAATAGAACTAGGAACAATGATTTCTCTAGATGTGCTAAGCCTCAGTGCATGATTTTCAATGTTGAGTTGTGTAATTTTGGATTTTACTTTAACTTATCTCTCCGCGGTTTGATAGTGTCGTTTTGACAGTGGGTTTTTATTGATTTATTGTTGATTTCGGTTCTGTCTAGAGGTGCCTGTGTTGAGTTGCTTGGACACCTGGAACACTGATTTATTTAATAGCATTTCAAGCCTAGTCGGCACGATTACAGGAGTGTTGAGTGGATAACATGCCTATATGGAAAAAGGATGATCTTGAGAAGCTTAGCAAACTTGTTAAAGAAAAACAATCTTGGCAAGTCATAGCTACTGAACTCAAACGCAGCGTTGAAGCGGTGAGAATGAAAGCTAGGCGTTTGGGCTTAAGTGTTGTTGTTGAGAGGGGGAGGGGGCCTACAACAACAAATGATCTTCCTGAAGAGTTGCCGAGTGTTGAAGAGGCTTTGAAGGTTTTGGCTAGGGTGTTGAAAGTCCTTGATCAACCTGGATTGGAAACGTCAGAAGTTCAGAGGCTTCAGGCTATGGTTTCCACGATTAGGACTTACGAGAGTATGCTTGCGAGTTACATGCGCTATCGAGAGATCGAGAAAAGGCTTGTGGAGTTGGAGGCGAAATATGTCCGGCTGGCCGGAGAAAAAGCCTAGAACCTTTCGTCCAGGTGAATTACTGCCTAGGTGGTATAGGCTGCAAAGGAGTGTGAACGTTGTTGAAGCTGAAGAAATGGAAAGAATGTGTGAGCTTAGTAAGAACCCCTTTGAGTTTCTTCGTCAGATCGTGAGGTTTGAACCTACAGAATATCAGAAGCAGCTTATTGAATGGTTTGTGTCTGAAGATGAACATCAGTTTATTGCTGCCCGTTGGTGCAGGCAGAGCGGCAAAAGCTGGACTGTCGCAGCTTTGCTCTTGTGGTATGCCGTGACACATGCCGACAGTAACATCGCGGTTGTTGCCCCAAGCCTTAGACAAGCTAAATTCATTATCCGCCGCATAGCGTATTTTTTGAAGCGTCTGCCTCCAGGTATGTATTTTAGGCCTCTGCGCACGCTCATCAGATTCACAAACGGTTCTATAATAGAGGCATTTCCGAATAGCCCAGATACTATTCGCGGGCCTACTCTTGACATTGTCTACGCGGACGAGATGAATTTCATGCCTAACGATGAGGAGATGTATGACGCGATTCTTTTCACGCTTGGCACGACAAACGGCAAATTTGTTTGCAGCAGCACGCCCTGGAACACTGACAGCATCTTCTACAAGATTTTTAACCATGAAGACTTCAGCGACTTCTCAAGAAGCCATGTCACCTGGCAGCAAGCCCAAGAGCCTAGGGGACCCTTGAAGAAAAATATTCTGGAAAAGATCAGGAAACAGTTTGGTGAGGATCCTTGGCGTTGGAAGCGTGAGATCGAGGCTGAATGGGCCGAAGATGAGACAACATGGTTAAGCCAATCGCTTATAACTAAATGTATTGCAACTGAGAAGACGCTAGGCGAAGAATTGGAGCTGTGGGATTTTGAGCGATACTATAAGGGCAATCTTTATGCGGGACTGGACCTGGGCCGTGTGAAAGACTATAGCGTCCTCGTCGTGATTGAAGAGGTTAGACGTCGTTTCTTTCTGCGTCATGTCAAAATTTTCGGTTTAGGCACGAGCTACGCCAGTGTTATCGGCTATGTGAAAACGTTGCAGGACCGTTGGGATGGCTTCTGCAAGATTCGCGTGGACAGCACTAACCAGGATTATGTTGTTGAGGACATGAAGAACAGTGAAATCGACAATGTTGAAGGTGTTCACTTTACGTTGCCGCGGAAGCAGGAGATGGCTACTCTTCTGAAACAACGCATGATCAACAATCAGTTCTGGTATCCCTACTTCACCTGGGAACGTCCCTATCATAGCGAATTTGTAACAGAGCTTAACGTGGAAAGGTTTGAATTGCGGAAAGACGGCAGCATAGCCCTCAACCATCCAAGCGGAACACACGACGACGTCTTCTGGTCCGTCTGTCTCGCATTATACTCTACAGTTGAAATGGTCGAAGAGCCAGAGGTTTGGGTCGTTCCACGATGACAAAAAACGAGCGCGCGCGGATTAGTTTTAGAGGTTGCAACATTCACTATTTTTCTCAAACCTCTAAGACTTTAACCACTGAAGGTGCACATGCGGACGCGACTAGGATTTTCAGGTGAGTATATCTGTAGTTTCTTTCACTGTTTCGTACACTATGCAACTCAACGTGTTTTCTACACCCTCAACCATCCGCAATTTGTCCATCACAAGTTTTCCTAAAGTGTCAACGTGGTCAGCCCTGACTTTGATAAGAATGTCCCAGCCTCCGGTGATTATATGTACTTCTTGTACTTCTGGTAGTGCGGCGATCTGTCTTGCTACGTCTCTCTGCGATAATGGTTTTTCTCTGCCTCCAGGTCGATAGGCAAATGAGGCTAGAATGAAAGCTGTTGTTCCTTTGTCGAGTTTCTTTGAATCTAAGATAGCCTTGTACTGCTTTATTATTCCGAGTTGTTCCATTCTTTTTATCTTCGCGTAAACCGTGGTTATGGGGCTACCGATTTTTTTGGTTATTTCCTTAGCTGTCATCTTGCAGTTTTTTTGCAATAGCTTCAGTATTTTTACATCTTTTTCGTCTAGCGGTTCCATGCTATAATTTTTACAATATAAAAATAAAAATCTTATGCTATTTCGTGTTTTTTACACTATTTTTCGCAATAATCTTATCAAGGTGACGCGGCATTAGTATCTTTTATGAAAACGCAAGATTTGAGTTCACTGGAATCCGTTAGGCTGAGATACCGTGCTGTAAGACACCATAGGATGAAACTGGTTCTAAAAGTTCAGGACCAGATCCTCACTTCCTTGAGAGACTTCTTAAGAAAAGAGCGTTTCATAGAGATACTAGCACCCATCATTGGTCCAGCAACTGATCCCGGAATAAGGGGGGCAAAACAAGTTTCCATTCAATACTACGGTGCACCATTCAAAATAATGAGCAGCATGATCCTTTACAAGCAGATGATGATTTCATCGTTCGAAAAGATATTCGCTTTGTCGCCGAACATTCGTTTAGAGCCCCTTGAAAGCGCAAAAACCGCTAGACATCTGGCGGAGTTCAGACAGATCGACCTTGAGATGGCGTATGCGAGTTACGACGATGCTATGAACTTGGCGGAAGGACTCTTAATATCGGTGGTGAGAGATGTGAAAGAAAAATGTGGCGGAGAGCTGAAAGGGTTAGGAAGGGAGCTTACAGAAGTGTATGGTTCTTTCAAAAGACTGACCCACAAGCAAGCTGTTGAGTTGTTAAGATCGAACGGATACATGGTCAGTTATGTGGAGGAAATTCCTTGGGATGCAGAAGCAGCTCTGTCCGCCATGCATGAGGCCCCTTTCTTTGTCTACGACTATCCACTGGTGTCCAGAGGCTTCTATGACAGGGAAGATCCTAACAGGCCTGGGATACTGAGGGACTTTGATATGCTCTATCCTGAGGGTTATGGCGAAGCCATATCTGGAGGAGAGAGAGAACACACCTACGAAGGGGTGTTGAAGAGAATGAAACTGACAGGCGTTGATCCGGAAGAGTATGGTTGGTATTTGCAGATGCTTAAGGAAGGCGTTCCTCATTCTGTTGGGTTTGGGATTGGTGTTGAAAGATTGACAAGATGGATCTGCGGCTTGAAAACCATTTGGGAAGCAGTGCCGTTTCCAAAAGTCCCGGGAATTGCTTCTCCTTAGGGCTTGTGACAAACTTAATCAAAAGCCTAGCCCCATCTTGTGATAACTTTTGTCGAGCGCGCACGCGATGCGAATTTAGAGACCTTATGTTACGTTTGTCTATTGCTTGTTCTCTCGGGTGCCCTTGTTACAGGTTTTCCGTCTTTATAGGAACATCGAATTCCATATTTTCTGACAGCTTCAACGCACAGAGCAGGATCGCATAGAGTTGTACTGAGATATTTTTCTCCTCCATGTGGAGCCATAATCACCATTACGCCTCTCTGGACTTCCTCTGCCTTTTTTCTTGAGACATGAAAAATTGCGCCGGAGCTGGGTCCAACGAATATACCTTCTTGAAGAGCCAAGAGCCTTGCTGACTCCTCGGCGTCCGTAAGAGAAGCCGTATAGACCTCATCTACAGATTCACGTCGCCAAATTGCTGGAACATACTGTGTCTGCAGGTTCTTCAAGCCCTGAATCGCTGTGCCAGGTTCAGGTTGGACAGCGACTACTTGAATGTCAGGATTGTATTCTCTCAGTCTTTTGGAGACTCCCATCAGTGTGCCGCTTGTGCCTATTCCAGCCACGCGCGCGCGCACCATCGGCGTGTTTCCAATAAGGTCAAGAATATTTTCCACAATCACTTACGTCACCCTTTACATCTCAGTTAGCCCTTTATGATTCCATGATACCGTTATAATCGTTTTGACCGACAGAATCAAGCCTACCCGCGCGCCAATTACATGAATATCACGTGTAAGATCGGGAGGTTAGAGGGAAATTGTGTTAATTTTCGCGTGCTCGTTCATTCCAGCTCTAAAGTATGCACTCTGTCACTGGCTGCTCAGCGATTTTCAGTGTTTTGATGGTTTTCGGATTCAGAGTAAACTCTTTTCCTCCAACTATTTTCAAGCTAGCTTGGATACCGCTGTTTTTGATTTCGATTATGTTGTACGAGTTTTGATAGAATCCTCTTAGTCTGTTGGTTGATACCGTACCAGCATAGAATATGTTCATCTTGCCCATGTTCCACACCCACGGGCGGTGACGGTGACCGCATAACACTAGGTCGGCACCATGTGAAATCAGACTCCAAAGAACGTCGCCGGCGTCTGAGATAATGTTTTTCTCCATTCCTGTATCAGGAACAGGCAGGAGGTGATGATGTAAAGTTACAATCTTGGTTCTATCTGCATATTTGTCTAAACACTCTTTCATCCAAAGTCTTTGGCGATAACCGACTTCGCCGCCGTCTTGATCTGGTCGAGAAGAGTTCAAGCCGATGAGAACGACATCTTCAAATTCTCTAGCTGAAGAAGGTTCTCCGAAGAAACTTGGGAACAACCGGTAACCCGTGGTTCTGGAGTCGTGATTCCCGCTTCCTATCAGTAGATGCTTGCATTTCAGCAATTGAATATAGCGTTTTGCCTCTTGAAATTCCTCGAATAGACCGTTCTCCGTCAGGTCGCCTGTGATAACAATCACATCCGGTCCAAGATCACTTATCTCGTCAATTGCCTGAAGTAGAATATCCCTTTCGAATCTGGGACCACAGTGGATGTCAGACATGTGCACGAGCAACAAACAATTCTCTTTACCCATTTTAACCACCTAAAACGGAAGGAAACGAGCAGACGCGTGCGAGCGAGCGTTTCCAACCCAATTACTTGTGGCGATACATCTCTCTAACGCGTTTGAAAAAGAAGCTCGGGATATTCCTCAAACCCATCAGATTTCGCCTTCGATTATAGGCTTCCCCTGTAAATATAAACATTTTGGCGGTCTCGTAAAACACAAATCCACATCAAATGATTGCCAAGAGGTTCTCAGCATGCGCTTGGGTTACCCAACGAAGACTAGGCCGTTCCTTAGCTAGGATCATTAGACAAGTTACCTTTCTAGGTAAAATACTCATTCCACGATTTCATCTGGAATGGTCCTTTTCTCCTTTGTTCAATCGCTTTTGTGAGGGCTTCAGCCAGTTCAATATTCAGTATCGTGGGGATGTTGAGGTCGATTGCCTCTCTGCTGATGCGGTAGTTGCATTCTCTTTCGATGTAGTCACCTTCAACAGGAGTAGTGATAACCAAGTCTATTTTCCGGTTGACCAAGTAGTCTGAGATATTCAGCACCTTGTCTTCATACTTTAGGGCTCTTGCCGCAATTCCGTTCTCCAACAGAAACTCAGATGTTCCAGGGGTTGCATATATTCTGAAGCCTATTTGATGCAGTCTCCTCGCTATTTCTAGGATTCTCGGTTTAAACTTGTCACAGACGCTGATCAGAACCGAAGAACTCTCCGAAGGTATCTTCAGTTGAGAGGCGATCAATGATTTTAGCAAGGCATCTGAGA
>JAOUJL010000326.1 GCA_029883255.1 Candidatus Bathyarchaeota archaeon
CATTAAAAGAATCAACATAAAGGTCTAAGATTTCGACTTTATGAGGTGTTATGATAGCCGTTGTAGTGTACGATACTAAGGAAGATACTGCTACAGGAAGAAACATAAAAAGAGAAATAACGACCAGTGAAGCTGCAATTTTTCGCCTTCTATTATTGTGCCTCCTGGCAACGACTGTTTGCTTTCCCTCTTCTTTCTCCACATCACAGAATATTGTAGTTCCATTATTTGTTGCATATTTTTCTTTCAAAATGTTCCTAAGAACCAAAAAGTCGTTGATCAGCATTGCTCCGAAAATCATTGCGGCAAATCCTCCATATGCACACAAGTAGGAGGCATAATCTCCAAATAGATAGTGAAGCCCTATTCTTTCAACCCAGTGGAATAGAACCAAGTTGGCGGCTATGAGGCCGACAACTAGCGCAACCAATCCGAGAACGAATTTTATCCTTAGAAATGAGAACTTCGGTTTCATCTCTACCCCCTCAGTAAGCGTACGCGGAGGCATTTCTGCCGAAGCTATTGCGTCGTTAGTCGGTTGCGTTATTTCTCCAGTATCGGGTTCCTCTTCAATAGGAGCTGGCTCGCTTTTGAAGGGCCTTTCGAATGATTCTAGTTTCTCAATATTTTCCGACATTGTCAATAATGCCTTCTGATAAGTGACAACAACATTCTCAAGGTTGTCCATCATTGAGTTTAATGCGCGAGCGAAGCCTGATGATTGGGATTCATCTATTTGAGTTCCACTCAACTTTTAACCATCTCTTTGTGCACACAATGAATGGGATTAGAGGGTTCTAGAACGAGTCTTGAGGCACTGGTGTGTACTGGAAAGTTACCGTTACCTGTGTTGTTTCGTCCACAAGGTTGTAGGAGTATGTTACTTTAATCAAATAGTATGCTGTTTCCGACGTACCTTGATGGACGTAACCAGCATCTCCAGATGTTAACCCGTCTATGTAAGACTTAGTCGTCGAGCCCGTGGCAGCATTGTACAAGGTTTCGGCGTCCCAAGCTGAACCATTCCAATATTTCGCCGTGATTTCAAACTTTGAAAACCTGCTGTTGTTCACTGCTGATGTTAGCTCAATCTTGACTGCACAAACCTTGTCTACATCAGTCACAACTTTGAACGCATAAGTGCCAGAATCACTCGCATTGAACGTCGGTTCTTCAGAGCCTGCTGGAGTGCCTGAACCTGGCAGAAATCTTGTTTCATTTACATCGTTCACGTAGATCGTCCAAGGGGCTGATGTAGCTCCGGCAGTGAATTGCTTCGTTTGATCTATAGTTACAGTTGCTGTATAAGTCATCGAAGATAAGGCAATCATTGTCATAGAAGCAAGACAAAGGAAGCCCTTTACTCCCAATATTTTTGCAAGTTTACTGAAAGTTTTCATTTTTCATTCGAATCGATGTTCAACTCTGATATGTAAATAACTTATGAATTCTGAATCCATATCGGAAGAACATATTAGGCAAGAGAATTCGAGGGTGTCCAAAAATTGAGGTATTTCGCGTGCGCTCGTAGAGGTTGGCTTTGAATAAGTTACTGGCATGGACGACTGCAAGTTATTTCGAAGAAGAAAGTGAAGAGAGTAGGTGCCTAATGTGAAAAGCAGGTGCGTTTGTTCTAACGCCTCTGCTGTTGAAATGGGTCGGCACAGCTTGAAAACCTGCGCTTTTGAGCCCATCAATCACCTTAATTAATGGCGGAATCGGCAAATTAAATTTGTCACAGATTTTATCAACCACATAATAAGTGACTGGTGCATCAATCTCATTTCGCGTCAAAGACAACAGCTTAAGAACCCTTTTCTCTTTCAATCTTCTCTTGTAAGCCTCCTTCGCCATCAATGAACAAAAATCTTCATCAAACAACTTGCCTAGCCACAATGGACCTGCAACATTCAGCTTAGACCCGCATTCAGGACACTTCAGTTTTAACAGA
>JAOUJL010000004.1 GCA_029883255.1 Candidatus Bathyarchaeota archaeon
TTTTCTCTTGGAAAGCTTAGTTTTCCACCTTCAAGTCGGAAGCAGTCTCCAACTTTATGCGTGTCACAGTAACCCTCAATCGCCTTAACCTTCACGATTAAAGTTTTCATGGGAACCACAAAACAGCTAAAAGCAAATATTCACTTAAGCCTTTCTAAGCTTAGAAACTCACGGTCTAAACTTCAGCGATGTAAAGGAGCTGACTAGTTGAAAAGAATACTGGTTAACGTTGATCGTTGTTCTGGATGTAGACTATGCGAAATGGTATGCTCCTTTAGCCATGAAAACGCGTTTGGCTCTTCCATTTCGAGAATAAACGTGACAAAAGAGGATGCTTTCGGGTTTGACTTGCCAGTTGTCTGTTGGCATTGCAACTCATGTAACGCCATGGGAAACTGTCGTGCAGAAGCCCTAGAAAGAGGGGAAGAGGGCTTGGTCTTTGTTAACGAGGAGAAATGTGTCGGATGCGGAGAATGCTTAGAAATATGTATGATTGGAGCAATTAGGCTTCATCCTGAAAGGAACACTCCTCTAATCTGCGATCACTGTGGCGGGAAGCCTCTGTGCGTTGAGAAATGCCCAACAAAAGCCCTAGCATACACAGAAACAGAAAAGCAGCAACCAAGGTTGCCAAACCGAGTTCTTGAAGAAACGTTAAGAAGGTGGAGAACAACTGCCTGAACATTCTGGTTATGCTGGAAAAATTCTGAGAATAAATTTAACGAAAAATCAAGTAAAGATTCAACCTATCGAAAAACGGTTGATAACTGGGTTTCTTGGCGGAAGAGGTTTCAACTCAAAAATACTTTATGATGAAGTCCCGAAGGATGTTGACCCGCTTTCTCCGCAAAACAAGCTTATGTTTGCCACAGGTCCACTTGTCGGCACAGCTTTCCCTCTAGGCGCAAGATTTAACGTAAGTGCAAAGTCTCCCTTAACAGGAATACTAGGAGATTCGAATGCTGGAGGTCATTTCGCTGCTGAAATGAAGTTCGCTGGATACGACCAAATAATAATTGAGGGAAAAAGCCGAAAACCATCCTACATTTTCATAGAAGACCAAGAAATTCAGATGAAGGATGCGGAGCACCTTGTCGGAAAAGACGTTTACGAAACGACTGACATTGTAGTGAAAGATTTAGGGGAAAGAACCGTTCAAGTGGCAACGGTTGGTCCAGCAGCCGAGAATCGTGTTCTTTACGCCGGAATATTTGTCAATCTGGCGAGGCCGGCTGCGAGGACAGGTATTGGGACAGTTATGGCTTCGAAAAATCTAAAGGCAGTGGCATTGAAGGGAACGGGCAGCATTAAAATCGCTGATCCCAGAAAATTCTGGAAGATTGTTGAAGAAACAGAAGAAGAAACCTATGCTCATCCGCAGTATTGGCCTCGCAGAATCATGGGGACAACCAGAATTTTGATGCTTGCAGACAAGCTTGGCTTCTTGCCTACGAGACACTTCACTTCAGCGACATTTGAGCATGCAGCCGAGGTAAGCGGTGAAAGATTGGCGAGAGAATACAACGTGAAAAACAGAGCTTGCTTCTCGTGCATAGTTCCGTGCAGCAGAGTCTATCTGGTAAGAGAAGGAGAATACGCTGGCCTTTATGGAGAAGGCCCGGAATATGAAGCTCTAAGCAGCTTTACTGCTAGAGTGGGCAACTCTAACCTAAACTTAGCCTTAAAGGCTGTTAACTCGGCAAACAGGCTGGGGTTGGACGCTATAACAACCGCTGAGTGCATAGCTTGGGCTATGGAGCTTTACGAGAAAGGAGAATTGACTAAGAAAGAAGCAGATGGTCTCGAACTAAAATGGGGGAATGGCGAGGCAATACTCGATTTAATCAAAAAAATAGCCTACCGTGAAGGATTCGGGGATTTGCTTGCCGGTGGAGTTAAGAGGGCAGCTGAAAAACTTGGAAAAGGAAAGGAAATAGCGCTTCACGTGAAAGGTTTAGAGATTATACAGGCTGACCCACGGGGCTTGAAGGGTTACGGCTTAGGATACGCAGTTGCAAGCAGGGGAGCCGACCACCTAAGGTCTGAGCCCTTCATAGAGCTAAGCGATGACCCGGAAAAGGGCATGGAAATGTTCGGTATCCCAGAAGCAACCTTGAGGCTTGCACACAAAGGAAAGGGCAAACTTGTACGCTACTTTGAAAACTGGTGCGCAATAATAGATTCCTTAGAAGTCTGTAAAAACCTAGCTGAAAACATGGAACTGCTGCCATTTAATAGAGCGGCTGAAATCATCGAGGCCACAACAGGTTTTCACTTCGCAGAGAAAGCAGTGTTCGAAATCGGAGAGAGAATAATCAACTTGGAAAGAGCCTATCTTGTTCGGGAAGGAATCAGAAGAAGAGATGACTACTTGCCGACAAGATTCTTGAGACAGCCCTTGCCTAATGGCAATTCGAAGGGAGCAATATTCGAAATAGAGCCTATGCTTGATGAGTACTACGCGGAAAGAGACTGGGACTTAAAAACAGGGGTTCCGAAAGCGGAAAAGCTGAGAAAAATAGGTTTAGGGTATGTGATCGACGATCTAAGAAGAAATGGAGTTGAAATAAAGTAGAAAGCTAGAAAACTTTCAGATTAGCAAGCTGTTTAGGGACATAAAATCCTTTGACATAACTGCCCTAATCCCTTTTTTCGGATCCACCACCTGATTGATTTCTAGGTTAATGGCGAGACTTCCAAACATGTATGCCTTCTCAAAGGGCCACTCATATTTTCGCATGAAGGCATCCACTGCAGCATCAGTTGCAAATGTAGCGGCTTCGTCTAGGGTGTCGCCGCAAGCCAAGAATGCATACCAGTCGTGGGTTTCAAGTATTGGCCATTCAGGCTTTTTACCCTTAATGAGGCTGAACCTTAAGAGAACTTCGCCAGCCACCTCAACAGAAGAGACGCAAAGTTCTCCGTCGGCCTGAACTGCGTGTAGGTCGCCAGCTGCAAACAAAGCTCCTTCGGTGAACACGGGTAAATAGAGCTTGGTGCCAGCCGTTAACTCCTTGACATCCATGTTTCCACCATGCTTGCCGAGGGAACTCGAGGGAATTTCACCTGATTCAGGAGCCACACCGATAGTGCCTATCATGGGGTTTGCTTTAACGCGAACGTTCTTATCAAAATGAACGTATCCGCTGCCTATCCCAACTATCTTGGTGGAAGGGTTAAACCGCTTTCTCCCTAAGATTCCATTTTTCGGAACCGTAACTATCACGCCCTTCTCCTCGACTTTTATGTCTAATATTTCCGCGACAAGTGTATCCCCTAGCTCCGCATCCTCAACGAACACCGGACCTGTCGCCCCGTCAACCCTAGACCAGTCAAACTCTTCTAAGGAAGTCTCTTCGTTTTTCACTTGTCCTCCAAAAGCATCCTCTGTTTCAAGCAAGACTAGCTCTCTAGGCTTGACGCGTTCAACTGGCTTGTGTTGAGAGCTAAAGCTATATATCAGTTTACTTCTAGGAACAATCTTCATAACGAAACATCCAACCTTTGTTTCTAAATGCGCTTTAACATTTAGAAGTTTTTAAGTTTAAAAATTAATGTCACTTTGGTTTTCGAACTGACTGACTCGTTGTAAGAGCAACCACCAATATTTTTTGTATTAATACTTAAAATAAACGAGAAAACGAAACCTCCCTACGGTCTGGTTATTAATATAAATAGATGAGGTTTAAATACTGATTTGAATTACTATGATGAATATTGTCAAAAATCATTTAAACCATTTATACTGGTTTCTTAATAGTCTGCGGTGAAATGTCGTGCTTGTCACAAATAGAGATTTGTGTATGTAACCGCATAATATTTATAAGCTAGTTTGTAATAAATTATTCTGATAAGAATGGAAGATGTTAACGGGGCGCTAAAGGTTTGGAAGAGGCATCTTTCTAACCGGGTGGAACGTACTCGGAATGAGTATTTTAGGACTTTCAGCATGTTTGTTGAATGGGCTAAGAAAACGCCTGACCAACTGCGCAGCATGAAATATGAAGAGTCTCAAAAACAGGAGCCTTGGCTCAGAACTGAAGTTGAAAATTTGGTGCGTCAATTTTTGGGGTACCTAGATGAAAAAGGTTACAGTGGAAGTTATATTCACGTGGTTCTTTCATCCATCAAAAGTTTTTTCTCTGCGCAGAACATGCCTTTGCGATTGGACAGCAATGACCGGCCCCGTGTAGCGAGTGAACATGCAAGTGCTGTTCCGACACATAAAGACATGAAGAAGATTGTGGATGCGGCGGATAGTTTGCGGAACCGGGCTTTAGTGCTTTTCCTTAAAGACACTGGGTTAAGAGTTAGTGACGTTGCAAAATTGAAGTGGAAAGACCTTAAGCCAGGCGAACAAGGCTTTTACGGATTTAAAATAGTCACGGAAAAGAAGAAAGTGGTTGCTAGAGGCTTTTTTGGGCCGGAAACAACAGAAGCTCTAGAACTATACCGTAAACAGCGTTTAGAAGGCACTAGACATGTGAAGGCTGAAAAGAACATTGAAGATCATTATGTTTTTGTGCCTTTGCCTGTTAGTGGCCATTTTGATGGGGGCCGACATGGAATGGAACCAGCGGTTATAGGGGCTCGAGTAGGCGACTGCATCAAATTGGCTGGTTTCCGTGGAAAATATACTCCTCATGGGTTGCGGAAATTCTGGGAACAGAATGTTAAAGCAGACCGGGAAGCTTATCTAAAACAGTTAAACGGAAGAAAGTTGTCTGCGGTTGAACGAGCTTATTACTGGCGCACCGAAGAACAGTTGTGTCAGCTTTACAGGAAGAACTATAACAACTTGCGGATCTTCAGCACAACCATCAAAGAAGCTGACATAGAAAGGATAGTAGAAAAAAGATTGAAAGAACGGCTTGAAGCGGTAACACTGGAAAAGACAATCGCATTAGAGAATCTGCTTAAGCGCATCGAAAAACTTGAAAAGAAGCTAGCTGAGAAATCATAAGTGGCTCGTTTTTACCTGCCTTTCCTAAGCAAATACTACGGTTCGGAGGAACCAACCCCTAGTGGAGATATCTCCCGCAAAACCCCATTTTTACTGCTTCATTAGAGAATAGAATTCAATTCAGAATGATCTTCGCTGGAGTGTAGGCTAACACAACATTCAAGGGGGCTGTTTCTACGCCGTTTACTCATGGTTGCATGCTGTTGAGAATAGGTAAAAAGCTTCTGCAGCAATTTGACTAAGCCACCAACGTACACAGAGGAAAAATTTTTACCACACTCAGCTAATAAGGATGTGAGTGCCAGTAGTTTACATATGAGTTGAAAAGAATGCAGGGTGATTTGACACGTTTACTCGCATTTCCAAAGAACGCCTCAGAAGCAACTACAGGCGTTTTCTTTCCTAAGGATAATCTACTTGTTACCGGGCACGATAATGGTGTGGTTTTCTTATGGAATTTATCAGACGGATCTTCTCGAAAACTGTATGAGTGCTCTACAAAAATCGAAACAGTTACTGCTTCAGAAAAACAGGAACTTGCAATAGGTTCTCATTCAGGCGAAATTGTGGTCTTATCCATAGAAAGACCAGGTCATACTATTGTCCAACCTGCTGCCTATGGCGTAAGAGATCGGGTGTGGAGATCCCTTTGGCTCCAAGATGATGCATTTATAACGAGTTCAACATATGGCTTGCTTAATGTATTCAGAAAGGAAGCTGACTCCAAGTGGACCAAAAATTCTCTATCAGGACATGAGAATAGTGTATTTGGCGTGGGTAGGTCAGATAGAGGCTTGTTAACTACGGGTGATTACTTCGGAAAGATTCTAATCTGGAACTTAGGCGATGGCGGATACGAACCTATTCAAAGGCTGAAAATCCAAAACGCAGTGGAAGACATAGCTTGGTTTAAAGATGAGGCTTTTGCGGCAATCAATAACGGAGGCGGGATCTATCTATTTGAGCAAGACTCAGAGCGTAGATGGAGATCAGTATTTGAAGTGAGAAATGCCACAAGCCGGGGGAACTGTGTAAACATAACGCCTGATGGAAAGACAGTTTTCGCAGCAACAAATAGAGAAGTTATTCAGTTCGATATAGAAACGCGGCAAATAGATTCTATGAGAACTGGTGGAGTTAAAAAGATATTCTTCAAGGAGAATAATGTGTTCCTGTTAACATCCCATAGTTTAGTGTTTTTTGAAAGAAAGCCAATTGAGCTTAGGGCTGATCTCATCAAATATAAATATGTTAAGACGGGTCTTGTTGGCCATACCGGTGTAGGAAAAAGTACACTTTGCAGCTTTGTGACAACCGGTTCACCTCCTGCCGACTATTTGTCTACTGTTGGAAAGAAAATCTGGAACTGGGAATTGCCTGTGGAAGAAAACTTACAAAGAAGGATAGTTCTTCATGACCACGGTGGCCAAGAGACTGTTCTTGGCACTTTTCTTCCCTTCCTATCAGATTCTGATGTTGTCTTGATTCTATTCCAGCAAAATGACCTCGTCACTTATGAAAAAGCGATAAAAATTTTTGAAAAAATAAAGAATAAGGTTGCCGATAGAGTCAAGATTTTCTTCGTTCAAACCCATATAGATCAAAAAATGGCTGAGTTGAATACGGCAAAAATGGAAAAACTCATAGAAAGAGGAGAATTGATTGACAACCTGAAAGTTTGCCCTAAGGATGGTAAGGGCATAGAAGACTTGAAGGAACGTCTAACAAAAGAGATTTCGTGGAATAATGCGAGAATAATGATTCAAACGTTAAACGCGAATGCTGTTTTGAGATGCATTGTAGCACTGCAAGAGAAAAATATTGGGGTTATCCAACTGAGTGAGTTCATCAAGTATTATGAAGAAAGTACTAACCTGAGAATTCCAAGGCGTCATCTTGAGTTTCTTCTGAAGGATTATAGCAATCAAGGAATAATAGAGTACTATCCAGAAATTTTGGATTCAATCATCTTCAATGACCCCGAATACAATTCACTGAAAACAGAGATACCGATTGAAGCTATGAAGAGAAATGGAATAGTAAAGATAGGAGACCTTGCAGCCCTCTTCAAGAACGGCAAATTCCTACAAATGATAGATAAGATGTATCTCAAACATAAGGTTTGGATAGAAAATGGTGAATGGAGAATATTCCCCGAACTACTCAAAGACGAAGCCATAGAGATACCTAAACACCTAATCAAGTTTTTCGAGAATATATCCACTGAAAAAAGATTGTTGCCAGATCAGATGATCGATATTGGGCGACTTATTGAAGCACTTTTTGAATTGAAACTGCAATGTATTGATGCATCAAAGAAAGATGGACTTTTTTCATGGAAAGAACATGCATTGATTTACTATAGTTTTGAACGAATTGGTAACGCGATTGATGGGTTCTCTTTCCGATGCAATTATCGTATCGGGGGGATGAAGAAACAGATTTGCAAGAGATTGAAGACAGAGTTCCTAAACGTTTTAGAACAGCTCTATGGCCCCTTTCTAAAAGAAGAAACATTAGAGAATAAAAAAAAAGCTGATTTAGATAGGGATATAGTTCACGACGTTGCCATATCTTATGCAACTGAACAAGGAGAATATGCGGGAAAGGTAGCGGATATTCTTAGAGAGAACGGCATAGTTGTCTTTTTTGACGGATGGAACGCGGCAAAAATGTGGGGAAGAGACCTCGCAGAATATTTAATGCGCGTCTACTATCGACAATCCAAGTATTGCATGATGTTTATTTCTAAAGATTACGTATCAAAAGCTTGGCCTACTTATGAACGAAAGATGGCAATAGCCAGAAATATTGAACAGTTCGGCGGGTATATCCTTCCCATAAGGTTTGACGAATCTGAAGTACCAGGTCTTCCCCCGACAGTTAGATACATTAACGGTAACAACAAGACACCAGAAGACGTTGCAGACCTATTTATTGAAAAACTTGAGGAAGAAGAAGACAAAGGTTAGAGCCAATCGCAATCTATAACGACTCGGATTGAGGTTAGTCTAACTCGATGCGCGTGTGTGTATTCATACCGAATAGAAGATTAAGAGCAAACTTTCAAGGTTCAAAACAGAAGTGGAGGATCAGCTTCCTCTTCACGTTCTAATCTGCGACTTTCAGACATGTGAACGTATTCAAAAGGCATAGTCGATCGATGCAAAGCTTCCTTGAGTGTGAACGGATCCATAGCGTCAGCGAGCTGAGCAGCCCGCCAATGCATCTGAGTATAGTTCATTGCCCCTTAAGTTTCTGTAGCCGTCAAGCAAGCTTTATTAGATATGAACGGTGAATAAATTTTGGTGTCTTTTTCGGCTGGGGTGTCTTAGAGGGCAGCTGGACTATGCAAATGGAGTCGGTTGCTGCCTTTAGAGATGTTGTCTAAGAGTGGATAGGCTGACTCGGGGTGTGGTGTTAGTCAGATTTGAGTAGAAGAGTGGGGCACTTGAATCTTAGAATCCTTAGGAGGAGGGCTGAAATGTTGGATGCGGTTAGTACCGGGCTTCATCCCTCCGCTGTGATTACTCAGTTGGCTGAGAAGTATGGTGTTACGGAGCGGGCTTTGTGGAGTGACTGGCAACGCCGGGAAAAATGGGTTCCTTTACTTTTGGATTTGGAGAAGTATGCAGGGTTTACTGAGATGATAGGGCAGAAGTTGAAGGGGGTTCAGAAGGCTGCTTGGAGCATCTATTTGAAAGCAAGCAACGACAGCGCAAGAGTAGGCGCCCTCAGAACTATACTTGAGGCTTTAGAGATTCACAGAGACATCGTTCAAACACGAGACGTCATAGAGCGCCTGGAAAAAATAGAGGAGATCGCACAGAAACAGAAAATGCATAGAAGTTCTGGGAGTACATTGCATTGAAAGCGTCGATCATTAAAAGAATCGAGAAGCTTGAGGAGCAGTTTAAGCCGTGTGAGCCAGAACTACCGCCTGTTGATCTTGATCTGTTGATTAAGAGCGAAAGCGAGTACTTCAGCAAACAGATGGTTCTTTTGCGTACTAAGGCGCGGGAGCTTGGTTACGGAGACAAGAACAATAAGGTTGGCTGGTTCGATCTGGGAAGCTGTGATCCGGTCTGTAATGAAGAGGTTAGAATGGAATGTTTGGAAGCTTTAAACGATGAGGAAGTGCAGATTATCGAAACCCTGCACAAGATTATTGAGAAGTGTATTCGGTTAACAGCCCTTCTAACTGAGGACGAGAAAGAAGCTATCAAACAATACAACTACATGACAGTTTACCTACGTTATGGCTGGACCGGTAGATATGACGACTGTGAAGCCCCCAGTTATACACAAGACGAATACGAAGAGGCTAGACTACTCTATGAACAGATTATGGCTAAACATGGAGAGAAGATCTATGAGTAACAAGGCGATTCTAAGGCGGCTTAAGAAGTTAGAGAAAGTTTTTGCTGTAGAGCCAAAAGACGAGTGGTTGGATATTCTAATGTGGAACGGATCGGAAGGCGGGATATTTGGGCACACACATTGTCGCATCTCTCTAGGTGGGAACCGAACGGAATGGATACCGTGCTCTGATGAGGAAGAACTTGAGATTATGCGTGAACACTACGAACGAGAGGGCCATAGGGTCTATGGTAAGGGTGCTGAAGTGTCTTTTGCGGAGTATCTTGAGCGTTTCAGCTATCTAGGATCTGAAGAGCTGACTGTGAGAAGAGAAGCGATTATTGAACGGTTGAAGGGTGAAGAAGACGGAGTTAGAGTTGAGGATACCGGCTGCAGAACTTGTTGATGTTGATACGTTGCGGGTGGATCACGAAAATCCTAATAGGATGTCCTCTAGGCAGTTTAAAGCATTGAAGAAGAGTATTCAGCGTTGGGGTTTTGTCGTTCCCATCATAACGAACAGGGATTATCTTGTGGCTGACGGTGAACATCGTTTAAGGCTGCGAAGGATCTGGGCATGAAACAGGTCAGCGTTGTTAGGTTGCCTGTGGATGATGTGGATAGGCGTATGATCAGGCAGGTGATGAATAAGATTCGTGGTGAACATGACCTTTTCCTGGATGCTGAGGAATATTATCGATTAGTTTCTGAAGGTTCACGGGATTTAATTAAGAGATTGTTGAACGAGAATGATCTTAGAATTGACAATTTGCTGAAGCTGCGAGAACCATTAGAGGATAACGAAGAAGAACTGAGGCGCATTGCAGAGAAGTTTAGGACAAGAGTTGAAAGTAGTGAGCTGGATAGAGAATGGGAAAAGGTTCAGCCTAGAGAACCGTTGAGGCTGAAGTGTCATGTTGAATTTTCTACTAAGGCTGAGGTTACGAAGAGAACGGTGGCTGTGTGCGAGGCTTTCGGCTTGGGTGTTGATGAGGCCAAGCATTTTATTGTTTTTGATGATTTTTCTCTGGATTTTTGCAAGGGCGATTTGATTTTTCTTACGGGTGATTCGGGTGGAGGAAAGACACTGCTTCTTAAAGCATTCAAGAGATTTTTCGGCAACTCGCCCCCTTATACGTCGTGCTAGTCGATCTGTCTTGAGTTGAATCTTTTAATACACCGTCAATGCCATTTTCTTGAACATTAGATGCCTAAAGAACGTCATCGGTTATTCCTTTTATGTTTATGTATTGCATTTGATACAGCAAACGCTTATGTAAATAATTTTTGAGTCTATAGAAGATTTTTCCATAATACTTTAATACATTGTTGCAGTATATATGGATTTTCTAACGTATATAGAGAGAAAAGGAAGAAAAGAAAAATGAAGAAATTATTGTCAATTGTAATAGTTGCTGTTCTAATGCTATCAATGTTCTCAATGCTTTCACCGCAGGTCAAACCTTCGTCAGGTGTGGCGCCTGAGGTAGTGTGTGTACCATTTCACGGGAAACATCTCGGCGTACCCCATGATACTTGGATTGGAAAAGAGATTGTTCTGAAGGGCACTGCACACGATTCAGATGGCGATACGACGTTGAAATCTTACAAATGGGATTTCGGTGACGGCTATTCAACAGGCTGGATCACTGGGGTCAATCCCTACGCGATCGAAGCAAAGCATACATACACTGGAACAATGGCTGACGGAACCACTTATGGACCAGGAAAATTCTTCACCGCTTGGTTGCATGTGGAAGACAATGAGGTAAACATTGGAAAAGACAGCTACTTCATTGCAATTAGAGACATATCAGACCCTAAGAAAAAACTTGAAATTGAAGTCAATGTAGCCATTGATAACGGCCTTTGGTGGTTACACAAGACCCAAATCAGATATTCATCCAGTGGTACAGATTACGGATATTGGCGAGATAGTAGTTATGGCAGCTACATTACTGGTCCAACCAGTACAGCTGTTCTGTCCTTCGAGATCCACGGACACGTACCAACCGGCGATAGAGGGGAAGACCCATATGTAGAAACCGTCCAGAGGGGCTTAAGCTACGTCTTTACGCAATGTTATTCTCGCAGCATTAGTGGTCCAAGCCCTTCGTGTCCATATGGTGACCCAGACACTAACGGCAATGGTATCGGAGTAGATGTCAGTAGCGGCCGTCGCGTATATGAAATCGGCATGGTGATGATGGCTATAGCTGCAAGCGGCGATCCGAATCTGATAGCCACAACTGGAGGTGTAGCAGGTCGAACATACTTTGATATACTCACTGATATGGTTGATATGTGTGCATGGGGCCAAAACCAGGCTGGAAGCGGCAGAGGCGGCTGGAGATATGACTGGAACTATGGCAACAGTGACAATTCTGTTACTCAGTGGCCAATAATTGGTTTGGAAGCGGCTGAGACGAACTGGGGAATCCTAGCACCTGCCTTTGTCAAATCTGAATTGGACTTGTGGCTAGCCTACAGCCAAAATACCAACGGAGGATTCGGCTACACGTCGCCTTGGGAGTGGGTTAACGTCGCTAAAACAGGTGCTGGCTTATGTGGCCTTGCATACATTGAGCTTCCACCAACAGATACTAGGGTCACAAACGCGATAAACTATCTCAATGCGAGGTGGGGCGCAGGTGGGACGGACGGATACTGGGGAAACTACTACGCTTTGTACGCGGTAATGAAAGGATGCAGACTCTTTGATCCGGAAATCGAGTACATCGGTTCTCACAACTGGTACTGGCACGACCCAGATGGTTTTGCACGTTACCTTGTAAATCAGCAAAGATCTGATGGAAAATGGCCAGCTGGTGTTTATGGCGGCGACATTTTAGATACGGGTTGGGCTATGCTAGCTCTCACACCAACCGTTACATATGGACCTCCAGTTGCAGACGCTGGTTCAGACGTTGACAACCATCCACCCGAACCCGTTTCGGTAACGTTTGATGCCTCCGGATCGTACCACACTGATCCCACAAAAAATATTGTGTTGTACGAGTGGGACTTCGAAGGTGATGGAGTATGGGACTACAGTAGTACTGACATCAAAGTTGAACATGCATATCCAGCCTACAAGAATCCTGACGGCTCGATAGATTGGGACAAAACCGCCAAAGACTATACTGCCACCTTGAGAGTGACAGACAACAATGATCCGCCTCTGCAAGACAAAGACACATGCGTCATCCGCATAACACCGCCCCCATGGAAACCAGTTGCAGATCCAGACGGCCCCTATAGAGCAGTCACAGGCATTGCCTTACAACTAGATGGTTCAAAATCCTACGACCCTGAAAGCAGGATGTATGCGGAAACTCATCCTTGGTATGAAACAATAGAAAAATATGAATGGGATCTTGATAATGATGGGCAGTTCGATGATTCACCAGAGACCCAGCCTTCTTGGATTTGGAACAGCGAAGGCACCTACAGCGTAGGTCTCAAAGTTACAGATAGTCAACCAAGTGGTCCAGGAGGGACTGTTGGCCCACTAGACGTTGCTGCAAAATATGTTATAGTTACCGTTTCAGACTATGCAGAATCATTGATAATCACAAATAAGCAAAAGTTATTGGAATTCGGAGTTGAAGGTGGCTTATCGGGAGACCAATCTAAAGAGAAAGTAGAGAAACTGCTCATCACTGCGAAACTTCTGCATCCAGCAAGTATAACATGCCAATTGGAGAATGAATTATCAGATCCTGACAACTGGGAACAAATTGACAAATTTGTGGAAGATATGTGGGCGAAATTTAGATTTGACCATCTAGTAATTTTGGGTCCCCCAGATGTAGTTCCCTTCTGTATTACAGATGATCCCACGGTGGACTTGCCGTTTCAACATACTAATGAAGGCACTATTAGAACAGACTTTCATTATGGAGAGATTAATGGAGACGATTACCAAGATCTTGCTGTAGGAAGAATAGTGGGTAAAACTATCGATGACATGATTTTACTCATGAAACCTTTAACGGAACAAAGCATCGGCGAAGCAGGTGTAATAGGTGCATGCAACGAATGGCAAGACTGCGGAAATCACATTTACAACCAGTTAACAGACACAGCTGAGCTTGCCGTAGTCAAACTTTACCAAGGCGACACTCTGAGCAGGGAGAACTTCAGGAAAGAGTTGCAGAATAAGGGTGTTATCACCTGGCTAGGTCACTCAAGTGAATACGTCTGGGTGTACGCAAAGAAAAAACAGGAAGAAGTTGCACTGAATCACGCAGATGTCAGAGATGTCGGATTGGGCGGTACAACACCTATAGTTGTCGCAATAGGTTGTTGGTCCGCAAGTCTTCCAGTCTTGGTCCATTTAGCTTGGTGTATTCCAACTTCGTTCATTCACAAAGGTGCCAGCTGTTTTATAGGTTCTACTGCATATGAATGGGCTGGAAGATGGGGAAACGCATATTCAGAGAAGCTGGCTAAGTACTTCTTTAACCATTTAATCGCTGGAGAAGATATAGGAACTGCTTTCAAGAATGCAAAACGAGAATACGTCGACAAAGACCTGAAAGACATCTGGGGCGATCCGTGGGGTCGTGATAGGAAGACTCTTTTGGAATTTGTCCTTTACGGTGATCCATTATTCAATCCAACTTTTCCGAATGAAGCTTCAACAAAAATGTCTTTGAGAAACAAATTAACCTCAAGAAAAATTGCCTCATCTATCAAGGAATCAATTGACATAACGGAGTTTTATCATAGTACTATTGATGATTTTGACTTAATAGAGATTCCAGGCGCTGAATTGCACGTTGAGCATGGATATCCAATAATCCCCATGATAACAAAGCGATACACAATACCAGCAGATGAGGAGTTTGCAGGTGTAAATCTTATCGATGCCAATGGAGAGATTCTTTCAGGTACATTCAAGCTTCCAATAGGCCAAGCATGGAGTATCATGCCAACCACAGAGACTGAACTGTATGTTGCTGGTAGTTATCCTGGAACACTCTACAAAATTTCTGTCTTTCAAGAGCTAGATGGAACAAAGACACTGATTTTGACGGTGGCCCCCCTCCATTATGATAAACGGACAGGGGAAGTCTTTCTCTATAGACATATCGAGCTAGAAATAATAGCAGAACCCTCAACTATAGACATGATTCCATCTGACTGGGAGATACTAGAACCTATGTTACCAACAGAAAGCATCTCACAAGCCTTCTCAATAAGAAATACTGCTAATCTACCTGTTACGGGAATAGACATAACTGCACAAGGCGACATTGAAGCATGGTTGACGTTCAATCTTACGGAAATAGACGAGCTACAACCAGGCGAGTCCAAGGGATTAGAGGCCTACTTAACAATACCACAACAGGTTAGCTTTGGTTTCTATTCAGGCTGCATAACATTAACAAGCAATTCTGGAAGTCAAAGCGTCCCTGTATATGTTTCAATAGGCGTTAACTGGGAATATCAATTTGAAGACTCAACAAGACAGACAATACTTAGAGTAAGCGCTAGCAAGGAATATTTCCAATTTGCAGCTCCTGACAAAGAGTTCTCGCCAAAACATGATCTTGATATGAGAATCACATGTAAAGCAATAATCATAATATACGAAGATTGGGAAATTAAAATAGTCACAGTTGATGTTGACACAGGCCTAGATTTTTGCATAGCGGTAGCATGGGATCAACAGACACGCAAACGCTACATGCTCCTTGACAAGCCGGGAATCGAGTAGTTAAACGTCACTCTGCCCCAAACTTCCCTTTTTTGGTTAAGCGGAGAACATTCTAATCTCTTCTAGTTTTCGTGGTAAACTGAAATCTATGTTCAGATTATGCTAAGGGTATAAGCTCCTAGGGCTAGTACAACAACGCAAACTTCTCAAGCTAGTGTGGAATAGTATTTTCTTGTGGGGAAGTGATTCTTGTATCCTAAACCAAGAAGCCGATAAGGATTCGCACGTATTATTAGTCTTTTGCACTCTAACCGCTTCTTATTAAGGAAAAGAGACAAGTTTTAGATAAAGGGCAAGCCCCTTTTGTCTCTAGGCACTTTGGCTTGGCAGCGCAGACGCTGAACCCATCGGGTGCTTCTGCACAATGGTACCATATGATCAAGTCAACTACTCCAGGACTTTCTGAAAGGTCAAGATTGAGAACACGAATGCCTGCCAGGTGCTCTCTGCAAAAGCAAACCAAAGCATCTTGTAAGGCGTCCTTTTGGAGAGGGTCGAACAGACTTCCAGAGGAGAGATGATAGATTCCTGTTCTGAGTATAAATCTCATTTCGTGAATGTCAATGGGTGCCCTGTCTAAGTAGCCCATGTCCCGAAGAAAAATGTCTCTTCCCTTTGGTCCCAAGATCTTGGCTCCTTTACGGTTTTGCGAGAGTTCGTGAAGATGCGAAGTCCATTCCCTTATTGATTTTTGACTTAACTCTTCCAGAAGACTATACATTTTCTTCTCAGCCATATCTGACCGAAAAGCGACGTTCCGAATAATGTTGATGAGGGTTTCTTTCCCTTTCTCTTTCCTGAAAAAGCCTGCCATCAAATGCTCAATCTTTTTAAATTCATCCTTGAAGAGCTTTGCATACTTGCGTCGATAGTAATTGTTAGACGCTATTAGTTCCCCGAGTTTTTCAAGAGCTACCATTGAATCGGGATCTTTATCCAGTTCCGTCTTATTTCCCAGAAAAGCAGTAATGTCCTTTTCAATCTGGGTTCTATATTCGGTCTTGTCAATCAATTGTTGAAAGCTATTCGCCAAGCTGTCTGGATCAAAGATCTCCATACTTCATCACGCTCTTACTTCAGTTCAGTGAAACACTTGAACTATGAAGTCTTATATACAGTACTTTTATTAATTATATTGGTTGAAATGGGCAAATATGACGAGGCGGTGTATCGTATTCTTTCTGATCCAGTTATGTCAAGTGAAGTTGCGAAGAAGCTTAGAATAGCGCAGAAGACTTTATAGGGGCTTTTAGGTGATTTTATGAGTGGGTAGCTATGTCCAAAAATTTTGATTTTGAGCAGCTAGTTGATTTATCTAATTGGACAGACTTCGACACTTTCATGCAAGACTTCGGTGAGAGATTGGATCGCGACATCAAAAAGTCTATAGATACCCGGCGGAAGCTTAGGAAGACCCTTCTCAGCAACCCTAAAATAAGGAAGGCTATTCGTCCTCGGAAGGAAGATGTTAAGAAGTGGGAGTCGCTACTGGAGTGGGCGGGGGATGAGTTATTTGGGGGGAATGTGTGTGGTGTTGACGGGACGCTTTCTCATTATCCTATGGCTTCTGGGACGAGATGTAGGATAGGAATAGTCGCTACTTCTTACAGAAACAATAGGATTGAAAGGGTGTTGTACGTGTCTGAGAGGGAGCTTGCAGAGCCCTCTAAGACGCCTATGGAGCATTATAATAAACTTCTTGAAGGCCATCGGGTCACAAACATGTTGGTCAGGGCAATTATGCTTTATGGAGAGAGGCAGCTGGCGCTTCAGAGGCCGGAGAAATGGAAGTTTGTTCATGGTCAACTATTGCCTTATGAGTTGAGGACCGGTTTGGGCGCTTATCGTGCCTTAGATGTGAGTTTGGAAATGGGAAAGAAGTTGATCAAGGAGAAGACAGTTATAGGTATTATAGAAGATACTACACGTTTGGATCTTCTTAATGCAGGAATCATTCTCGAGAGGGGTGAGTACATGCCTGCGACCGACCTCAAAAGGGAACTTGAAATCTATCTTTATGGCGATGACGAAAAGGGCATTTCAGGCGCTCACTTCAACCCAAAGGACAGGGCGAAATTTGAAAAGTTCATTGACAAATACGCTGCCAACATAAAGGTAGGAATTTTCAGGATAGGTTACAAACCGTATCTCTTTCACGCTCATAAGGATGTCTTTGATGAAGCTGCTGCCTTAATAGCGAGGGATAGTATGAACCAACCAATGCGTGGCTTTCCACTCTTGGTAGACTATGCTGACGAGATCTGTAGCAAAGTGCTTTCCTCAGGTGATTTTCAGAAGCAGATCACGTCTAGAATAGCTAAGATCAGCCCGGACGCTTTGGGATTTGAAATGATAGCTAGAAGCACGAGGAGGAGATGAAAGTGCGCAAGAAAGAGAAGCTTCTAGGCCATATTCATTTCGATACACCAACTTTGGATAATTATATTTCTGAGGTTTTGGTGCCTAAAGAAAGAGTGAACGATGTTTTGCGCAACAGATATGTAAAAATTGATTCTGACAACAACATCACCTTTTTGGGTCGAGTGATTGAGGGCCCCTTTTACATTCCAGAAGAGGTTGCCAGAGGATCTGCTTTTGCTCAAACGTCAATATTGAAAGGCGCGGAATTTCAGGCAGTGCCCAACTATTACGCTCTTGTGCGAGTCGAACTGCTCGGCAAATATACCGGCGGAAAACTTTTTTCTACTAATACGCGACCGACGCCTAAGTCACCGGTGATTGAGCTGGACACAAAGGAAGTCCAAAATCTCATAGGCCTTCGAGGAGATGCCTTGATCGGTAGGCATGTAGGCTATGAGGCAGTTAAAATTTTGATGGATTCAACAACGAAGAATGTTTTTCCCAGAAATATTGGTATTTTTGGTACCGTTGGTTCAGGTAAGACAAACACTGCCCAAGTGATCATTGAAGAGACTAGTGAGGCAGGGTATGCTGTTATTATAGTTGATGTAGAGGGGGAGTACATAAGTATGGATGAGCCAACAGGCATACTGGAGGATAAGCTGTCCGAGTTTGGCCTGAAACCTGAAGGACTCAAAGATTTCGGCGTTTACTTCCCCGTCGCCGGTGAAACCAAAAGAAAGAAGGCGATCCCGTTTGATATAAAATTTAGTTCAATGGATCCGTACATTCTAGCGGAGATCCTGCGATTTACTGAAGCTCAGGAAAGGGTTTTTCACAAATTGGTGGGAATGCTTCAGGCAAAGAGGAAAAAGGGAGAGGAAGAAGAGGACGAAACCTTAGCTTTCCTCATGGGTAAACCAAGAGGAAGGAGAAGAGAATACACAATTCTGAGTGCAATTAAACAGATATACGCTATGGGAAAGGAGCTCAAAGGTGGCGAGAGAATCTCAAGCTATACATTGTCTTCAAAGCTTGCCAAGCTGAGGAGGCAGAACATTTTTGATCAACCTGACGCCAGTGAAATTCAAGTTGGGTCACTTCTAAGAAAGGGCCGAGTCAGCGTCATAGATGTCAGTGGCTGCACCGCGGAGGTCAAAAACATAGTCATAGCTTGGTTGTTGGACAAAGTATTCGATCTGAAGATGAAAGCCCCTGAACGTACACCAAAAATCTTAGTGTTGATTGAGGAAGCCCACACTTTTGTTAGCAGAGAGAACGTAGACAGGATGTCGGCAACAGTAGATATGCTTAGGATGATAGCTAGGCGTGGCCGCAAGAGATGGTTATGCCTAGGCTTCATATCTCAACAGCCCGCGCATTTGCCGAGTGAGATCTTCGAATTGTGCAACACCCGAATAATTCACGGGATCAAAAGTGAGAGAAATATCAATGCTCTGAAAGCAACCGGTGGAGATATCGTCGAAAAGCTTTGGAATCAGGTTCCGGGTCTTGGTGTAGGAGAAGCTTTAGTTTCTAGCCCACAGTATACTCACTCGATTGTTATTGATGTTAGACCATGCAAGTGCAAGAGAGAACTTGTAGCTTGATTTTGACTGATCAATTTTGCGTGAATTGAAACGTGCTGACTTAGGGTTTTTCTAGTATTATGATGTACTCATGAGGGTAAACCAGTTTGTTACTTGCACAGTTCGTTGACGCAAATTGCCCAGTTTCTTGATTTCTAATAGATGGTAGCCATTTCTTGTTGCTTGGTATTTGCCTCTTGATAACCTTCAGTAACTTGAAACCTACGTTGATTGATATTTCACTTAGAACTTCTGCATTTAGTATATTTACGTCTCCGAGGGTTGTGTTTCCTATAACAATACTTGCGATGCCACCTGGTTTAAGAACGCGAGTAAATTGTTCAAAGGCCTGTTGCATTTCAGCAAAATATGTGAAAACAGCGTCTGCGCATCCATTTAGGTAATGGTTCTTATTTCCATTGACCTTTGAACCTTCATTTTTAAGCCTTCTTACGATTTCGTTTCCAATTTCGCTGTGTATTTCCTTGACACTGACATCTTTCGGTTGTGTTGTTCCGATGTGATCCTTGCGGTTTTCTGTCATGTCGGTTTCGGGATTTATCCAGAGGAGTGTGAGTTGGTGAAGATCTGCATATTCGTAGGAAGTGACATATGGCGGGCTAGTTGCAATGATGGACACATATTCGTCTTCGCAAGGGATGTGCCTACAGTCTTCGCAAAATACATCCAAGTAATCGCTAAGTCTTGCTTTGACTTTTTTAGGTAAGATCTCATAATATTCTTTGTTCTTTCTTGTCATGTGTATGATGCGGCGTTTGAATGTTGGTATGGCTCTAGGTATATTCTTGTCTTTGTCTCTGGCCGGTTTAATAGAGTCCATGTTCCAGCATGAGCAGTTTTTCAGGATGTGTGAAAAACCGCATTTGAGGAAGTCTTGTACAGCTTTCTCTTGCATATCTTCTATTAATGAAAGAATAAGGGACAGGTTACGGATTGTATCGTCGCCAAACCAGAATCTCACCCTGTCATAGTTGGGAGATTCTCTGATCCTTTCCATCACTTTATTATCTGTTTTGTTCTTTTGAGGATTTAGCTTCGCAAAGAGTTTTGAGACATGCATTTCGAGTAGTTGTGGTTTAATGTATGTGGTTTTTGCCTTGGTGATGAGATAGGCAACGGGATTTATGTCAACGCCAAGTGCGCGTCTTTGGATTAGTAGTGCTTCAAGGAGTGTTGTTCCGCATCCAACAAACGGGTCGCATATTAATTCTTCTTCGTTGCTGTATTCCTTGATGATGCGTCTTACGAGTTGTGGGATGAACTTTGCTGGATATCTATGGTAACTGTGGGTAAGATAAGCAGTGTCTTTCGGCGTTAAATCTCTATAGGTCCATGATTCATCTGTCTTTAAGGATGCAAAGTACTTAAGAATGTGCTTCATTTGGAATCCACAACATTCCTTTTATATCCTTGCCGGCGATTCTTAAAACTTTTCCAGAAAACTTTCTATGATAGTTTTATCGTCCTCATTCATACTATATAATTGGTAAACTAACTCATTGAGCTCCTCTTCAAGTTGTTCGATGGGTGTAGCCTTAACCTCTTCTGCCGTCTTTTTCACATTCTCTAGAATTTCTGTTACTATTGAGTTATCCCTCGGAACAAGTATTTTCACAGTTTCATTTTGATTTACCTTTCTATTTCTAAGCGCCAAAATCAAATACTGCGCCTTTTCCTTAGTATCTACCCAAATAGAGTCCTCGCCTTCACTAGGATAAACAACATAGCCTTTGCCTGATAACCCACTAAGGAAGGGCTTCAATTCGCTATGGTCTGTATTGAAAGTATGTTTAACATCGTCAAACTCTTCACCCCTTAGCCTATAATGTTTTAAATAAATTTCAGGAAATTCCTCGACTAATCGTTTCGGTTTAACTTGATGGCGAATCTTTTGAACTATTTGAGCTATTTGCCCAACAATTTCTTTTTCTTGGTCGGACATAACTAGTCTTATGGGGAGTTTTTCCAAGTATTGCGTCTTATATCGAAAATACTTACCAGAAACAAACGGACTAGTTTGCTTAAGGTAAAATTCAAGTAGCTTAGAGTTTAATTCTGCAAGTAACAAGTAGTAGTTGTATTTGTCTCTAAAATTGTCCTTTAAAATAAGCCCGTAGGTCGTGTCAGTGATATAGTATTTTTCTTCATCGAGCGCAAAATTGCTCTTGTCAGAAACGTCGGGTGTCACAACTTTTTTTTGCCCAAGCCACTCAGGATTTCTCGGACACCAGATCTCATACCATTCATGCCTTAACCCGTTTTTTATAGCATTCATTAGATATTCTTTACTCTTCAAGATCTTTTCATGTTCCTTAAAGTACGCCCATGTCTTTGGGTATAACTTTTCTAGTTCAGTTCTTGGAATTACTACGACTTTACCCTGATCAATTCTATGTGGATAAATAATCCATAAATTCTGCCAATCAATGTCCCATCTCTTAATAAATTCGCCTTTTATCAATTTTTTCAGAAGAGCTTTTTCTATTTCAAAGTATTTCCCGGTGTTCAAATAACCTAAAGGTTGGATTCTAGCAAGACCGTTTGGTAGATCATGCATTAGATGGACCCAGAAAATATCAATAGGGGTAGCTTGTATTCCCACAGATATTCTTTTGCATATTTTCTCCAAAGTGTAGTCTGAGTTCTTTTCAATTTTCTTCATAAGTCGGAAATGTGTTTCGGGAAGGAATCTCCATTTTTCCTTTTCTAAATTAGATTGATTAACTTGAAAAATATCAACATAAAGGTCTGAATATTCCTGTTTGCCTATACTCTTCTTTATATGATCTAGCAGATTCTCCTTTGTTTTTTTTACTCTCACAAATCGCATGTTGTGGTCTGGTCTTTTCGTTTTCGTTAAAATATAGATACTTGGGTAATTAGTGACTTCGGAAAAGACTCCACTATCACCGAAGTCCAGAAATTGTTCGATTATACAATTCTTTAGAATAAATTCTCTAATACTTTTGCCGTAATGCGATTGAACAAATTTATTATTTGTTATGAATCCAATTTTTCCACTTTTTTGTAGCCAGTCTATACCTTTTTCCAAAAAAAGTATGTAGAGGTCGAACTTCCCGTAAGCTGTTTCATAAGATTCTCTGTACTGGTTTCTAAGATGTTTTGGTATCCTTTGAACTTTAACGTAAGGCGGGTTTCCGACCACAAATTCATATCGTAAATAATTCTTTAGAAGAGACGCTAGTACTCCGTCTTCTATGGACTTTATTAGCCGTCCATCTTCAAATTCAGATTCTATACGTTTGGTTTCACCTAGAATATGGTCCGCATAGGGTTTGAAGAAATTCGCCAATAAGGTGAAATCTTTGTCTCTTAGATACTCTTGAAGAGGACCTTTAAGCCCCTCCTCTGGAACATGTTCCCCTCTTACCCTTAATTGAATCTTGATCGCGTCGAACATTGCCTGCAGCGTGCAAAAATATTCATCAAGATTGTATAGTGGCAACTCTTGTGACAGAATTTTTCTCCACGAAGGCAAAATGATGTCTACAGATATAGAGCTTTCACTATCAATCTTCATTGGCAGCGTAACCGGAAAAACTATGTCTTCTTCGGTTTCAGCTAGTTGAAGTTGCTTTTGAAATTCCGGCGGTAGCATCTCGATAGCTAATGAGTCAGTTCTAAAAATTGGTATTCGTTTTAGGTAGAATATGCGAGGAGCTTCTTCTTCTAACGCCTTCTTAAAGTATGGGATAAGTTCAAGCATAAACCTAGTTCTGGCAATTAAGCAGGCAAAAGGATGGATGTCAAACCCTACAATTTTCGGACTGTTACACAATTCTCTCAGAACATAAGCCCAGCCATGTTTTTTCGCTTTCCCCTCAGCTTCTCTTAGATACCGCTCTAAAGCTTCCACAATGAAAGTACCTGAGCCACACGCAGGATCAAGCAATCGGTTAGATCCAATGTTTTTGTATCCAACAGCATCCAAAATGTAATCAACGACTTCGACCGGTGTGTAGAACTCACCCAACGCTTTTCTAGTGTCTTTGTCGAAATACTTTTGATAAAGATCGCCTAGTGGATCGCCTGCGACTTCTCTGAAATCGAACTTGTAAAGCATGAAAATAACCTTGGCTGCTGCTTCGCTAAAATCTTCTAATCGCTTATCTACACTCTCCTGTAACAGCTCGCTAGAAGATTTTTGCATAAATTCTGTAAACCCGTCTCTCCACCAGCCGAAAATATCATCCTCAAAAAGAGAGTAAACGAGTTGATCTCTCATCTCTCTAATAACACCACTCAAGACAAGCGGATATGCCACAAGTGGGATCTGCCCCCTGACTTGATGAATTTTTTGCAAAGTAAAACCGGAAACGCTGATTCCTGGAAAATCAAGATCCTCACAAGCCTTAGCAACAATCAATCTCGCCAGTAACGCATGAGCAGTCTCAAGACAGAACATACAACGGAAAACATCACGCTTCTCCTTCAGAAATGGCGCCCACGAATCTGGAATCTTCTTCGGCTTTCGTGCCAAGGATTTCTGCCAAAAACCATAAGCTCCTTTCAGAAACTTCGACTTCGGATAAACAAAGTCAAACAATTCAACTAGGCTAGTCAGCAATGATCCAAATACAGAATCCTCTTCCAGTTTGAAGGTTTCAAAGAAATCCTCTTTGGCGAGTTGTGTTTTCAGAGATAACTTTTCAACACTTGAAAAATATTCTTCAACCCTCGAATAGAGGGTGAGATCGTACTCCGGCTTCTTAAGTATGCGAAACAATTTATCAGATTTTTTCTGGCTGATCTTACTCAAATCAACGGTCAAAATCCGCTCTGGATTTTCTCCAATCTTCTTGTAAACCATGAATTTCCAGCCATTCGTCAAAGCACCATACCTAGCTTTCAAGGGTAAAACGTATCTATTCCAAAGCTGACTTAAGGCATCACTTAACGTTCGATGAGAAGGCTTTTTCGCCTCCAAAACAAAAACTGCATTCTGATACTCATCACGACAAACATAATCAGCTTTTTTTCGTTTCCCAGGAACAACACGCTGCGCCCTCACATCCTTCCCAAACTTCTTGTAACCAAGCTTTCTGAAGAACCTAGAATTAATAAGAACCTCATACAACTCATCCTCAGACATTAATGGATTTTCAGCCACGCGTCTGTAAATGTATTCAAGACACTCTTTCATTAAGGTTCATCCTTAATTCTTATTTCTCTTCTAACGCTTAAAAGGAATTTCCAATCGTCGCGTGCACGCACTATACAAGCCGTAACGCTTCATCGCATGCACTGATCGACAAGCTAGGAAAGACTTACTGTAGAACCAAGCCCCAGTGTTCCACTTGTCCATTAGTAAACGAATGTATTTATTTCAAATGCATGCATATGCATTAACGCGGATTCCCTTGCACGGACAAAATGAACACAGATAGAACTTAAATGAAAGTATTTTACCACTATAAGTGGTGTACTTACGAATTATTGAGATATACATAAGAGGACAAAAAGTGTGAAAAACGACATCACAGACACAAAAACTAGCATAGGTTCAACATCAGAAAAATGTCCGAAAATGTCACATTTAATGTTAGACGAAGGGGGGCGTGACGAAATTCAAAGGCTGGAAAAGCTACTTTTTCCAGAAAGAAGCGATTTTTCGGGTTTTCATGGTCAAGAAAATGAAAGTTTCAGTGCAGAAAACTACACTAAAAACCGTTGTCAAACCAAAAGGAAGCCAGAATATCGCAAAATCAACAAGTATTTCAAAAACACTGAACAGTATTGGAAGGAACGCAACCGTAGGAAGAAGGCTTGGGAACTATCCGGCCAAGGTTTCACCTACAAGGAGATAGCTGAGAAGTTGGGTGTTAGCGATAAGACGGTTCAACGCGACATAAAGAAAATACGACCGTACTATTGCCGGTTGAGTCGAAAATACTTCCGCGAATTAGAGCAACAAAAAATTATGAAACTTAATGCAGAACTGGCAGGCAAAAACATTTCCCAGCAGTATAGAATCTTGAGCAAAAAAATGGATACCTACATGAAACTTATGAAAATACGCGAATACCGACGGCACGTTATGAACGTCACATTCGATTTTGATGCACTTGTTGCCGGTGGACGTCCTCTTGTTATCTCGCCGAGCGTATGTAGTCCTATTGCCAAACCATTTCACATTCGATTTTGGATGAAGTCCGCCAACAACAAAAGGATGATTGGTTCATTACAGTTAAGTGATGTAAGATGAACCTACGAAGGAATAGCGTGCGTTCAAATCCCATCCTATTTTCGTCGCGCTTGTGGTACCGTATATAAGACTTCACGGAGAACGTTGGTATTCACTGTCAACACGGATGATCCTAACCGTGATACTGGTTTACCTTCACTAAAGGTTGATAGAACTGGAACATTCAGTTTCAAGAAGAGACTAGACTTGCGATTCCGTTGCGTAAAAGATGGAGTGAAATATGAGATAGGGAGCTTGTACATCGGATTCCCTAAGTAGAAAACTCACGAATGCGAGTGCTGTGTATAGACTAAATGCATAAAAGTTACGCGTTTTCGCGCACGCTAATTCGTGATGGTCAATAGAAACTTCTGTAGATTTTCCAACCTGATAACTTGATCGCAATAACTTCTCAATATTCTCAAATCCCGCTGAGACCAATCACCAGAAATGACAACAACAAATCTCATCTCTGGATTCGCTCTTTTCAAATCAGTTGCAATAAAAGCAAGTTCCCGGGCAAAGTGAAAACCACCAACGCGCGACGTAGTATGCTTAACCTCGATAGCAACCGGCGCTTCTATCTCTAAGAGGAAGTCAACTCTTGAAGTAGTTGAATATCCATCGATTTTTACTTCTCTTCTGAAGGCTATTCCCGAATTTTCGAGAATGCCCTGAACCTTGGTTTCAACTATTTCCCCAATCCTATAGTAGCGACTTGGTTCTCTTATCTTGACAAAGTGCATAGCGACCTGCAACATCTCCTCTATATCACTTGGTTTTATAGAAGAGAGTGACTCAGGTAAATGCATAACTACATTTCGAAGGTTCCTAACCTTTCGAAGTTCACGTGTTAAGACTGGGTCCTCTATCGCCTTCCAATCTTCAAGCTTGGAGAGAATCTGAGAAAAAGATGGCTTCTCAGCTTCCTTTTTCCTCGCTCGTGTGTCCATTCTCAGCCACCTTGGAGCAAGTTCATTATACTTTAGTCTCAAAACCATTTCAATCGAATTGTAGCAATGACGAATCGTTTTCTCATATAGTGACGCCCTCTCATCTTTAGAGCAAAACCTTGCTTCATTAAACGATCGAAATGCTTGCGTAAGTTCCTTTTCCGCCTTTACTCTTTCCTTCATGAGGACTCCCCCAGCAACCTCTCTATTAAGCCAAAGAATTCTTGAGCCTTTGATATAAGCCAATTATAGTTAAATTCATCAGGTGCAAAGCAAGAATGATATACCATGTTTCTACTCTCGTGTAGGAGCATAAGATCCCCCTCAACGCTTCCTAATTCGGTTATGGTGCCCTTTAATGCTCTTACCAATTGAGGGATTTGTTTCTGGCGATAATTCAGACCGTTCATGCGTGCTAGATCCTTAAGTAACAGTTCTATCGCATTATGGAAATGAATTATGGCCACTCTCTGATCAAAAATCGTACCTTGTGAGTCATGTTCAAGGGCATGTTTGAACAAATCCTCGGCACCCTTCCGCAGAGGAGATTGAATGCTGGTTAAGGCTGCGCTTGGGGACATTGCGTATCTAAGTAGAAATATTAACACGGAATTCAATATTTATCTTGTTCGCATTTGGGGAGATTAATGCGTACTCTCTCATAGGGGCTCGTGCCGAAGAGGCTTGTTTTGAAAAAGTCAAGTTTTAGCAAGGTGCCCAGTTTATGTTGAAGAAATGTTAGATAACGTCATATTTGACCAAGCTATTCAACCTGTCTCTGCTTTTCCCATTCCGTTTTGCAATCCTCACAAATCCAGACCTCTTGACCTTTGAAGGTTTCAGCCTTCCAAGAAGTTAGTTTGTTATAGCCACAAATCGCGCATTCATGCTTATCGTAAAACTTGTTGCTCCAGAAGGGTACCTTAATGTCTAAAAGTGTAACCGATGTTAACGATGTAACCGATAAGGGAAGAGTGCCCGCGTGTTTTTCGCTACTATTCTCAATGGTTTTAACATTCTTTTCTATGGAATTAGGCTCTGTTTTAGAGGGTAACACCCCTCTATTATCGGTTACATTGGTTACGCCAGTTACAACCATAGGCAGCTTTGTCACAAATTCATAACCATACTTCTTTGCGATTCTTCTTAGCTTTGCTATGTCGAAAATCCATGCTCTCTCTACTTTTTCACCTTTTCTTATGAGTTTGCGTTCACCACTCAAAACCTCTCTTAAGCGGAATCCGATCTTACGTTTTGTCACTACATCAAAATCTTGACAGTACATTTTATGAGCTGTCTTTTCGTCTATTTTTCCTTTCAAGTCTTCTTGCAGCCAATCCCAAATACGCACAAAAGGTAAGGGTTCACCATCATAAAGACTGACTACCCCTCGAACAATATGTCCTTCCAACGTGTTCTGTTTCCGATCTAACCGTTCCCGAATCTGATCGTCAATAAAGTTGAAAAGCACATTATAAACTGGAATTCCGTGAGCTACCTGCAGGAGAGGTTTCCACAGTTCCTTAATTCTTCCCTTGAAAGGAAGCTCTATCTGTGGTAAGTCTTGAGTTCTGGTTTCCAGTCTCCACTTCAGCAGTTTATTTCTCAAATCTTCGAACCTTTTAGAATCGTCTTTTGAGAGATCAGCCCATTCTTTCTTTGGATAACCTTCCGTCATCTGGATAAACAAGCATCTTTCAACAAACCCTTTAACACTGGGCAATTTTTCACTTGCGAAGGCTTTGAAGGAAAAAGTGTTGTAGTACTTTATGATTCTGTCATGTTCAAGCATGATGGTTCTCGGAACTTTTGCGCCTTTTTTGTAGCCACTCTTGTAAATCTTGATCTTGTCTCGGTCTCGGTCGATGCCTTGAATCTCATCTTCCAGAATCACAGGAACACAATCTGCATCCTCTAAATAACCGTACACGTCTGCTGCTGGAACACTAACTGCAAACATAGGTCTATAGGTCAATTCGTTTAGAAGGTTCAAGGCTGTAGTTTTTCCAGATTCGTTGTCGCCCACAAAATAAAGATAGCATGTAGTCACAAGTTTCTCTTGCTGATATGTCAATAACACACAGACAGCAAGAACATCCTTCCAGATTGGTTCCAAGTCTATGAAGGTTTCGAATTCCTCTCTGATTTGGTTATATAATGTTTGCTTGTCTGGAAGTGAGTCTTCAAAGAATTCATAAGGCTTGTATGGATAGTGTTTTGGTTCTTTGGGTTTGAAGGGTTTTCCATCTATAGTTACTTCTTCCAAGACTTGAAATCCATTTTCGCTTTTCACCAGGAAAGTTGGTTTGTCATTGTATATGCACTCGAAATATCCGTTGTCACAAACGCCACTAACCTTTAACGGAACAACCTTCTTTTTCTGTTTCTTCTGTTTAACCTTCGGGAAGAAGTCGCAGCACGCATCATCTCCAGGTCTGAGAACGCCTTTTCGAGCGTTTTCATAAAATGGGCAGTTTGGAGTCATCCAGTATGCACATTGATTACACTTTTTGTTTACGAGGGCAGGTAGAAAATGTTCTGGTTTTCTCATGCATAGGCCTCTTCAACTATCGGAAAAATGAGTCTCCAAAACTCTACACGCTGCTTGTTCTTTCGTGTTGGTTGAATCCGTCTAAAACATCCTTCACATAATGGTACTTTTGTTTGGTTGACAGCGTCTCTAACGTAGGTTTCGGTTGGCTTGCCACATATTTGGCAAAAATGATGAGAAGAACTTTTATGCTGTTTGACGGCTTCACTTGACATAGTGGCACCATAAGCTTGCCTTAGCTTTTGGGTCCATCAGAGTTTTTGAGAATTGCCAGAGTTTCTTTGATGATGTTCTTTAGCTCCATGACTAGGGCTTTAAGTTCACTTTGGGTCATTGGTTAAGTCTCCTGTTTGAATAAGCTCTTGTAGAGGTCTGGAGCCTCTCTCTGAATTTTCTCTCGAAGGGCGTCTCTCGCTAACTCGCTTAAGTCCTTGTGAGCGTCTAACTCGATGTATTTTTTCATCATTTCTTTGAGGGTTTGAGGCACTCTGATGTTTAGTTGAACCATTTTTTCGCTGCTCATGGGTGTTTCCTCTGTAACCTCAGTGTATCACAAATTTAATATAGTTCATGGTTTAAACTTAGTTCAAACTTTGAGCGTGATTTCGTTGCGTAAAGGAGAATCAAGTAGAGAACAGGTGCGATGGCAGATCCAAAAGTTTCTCTTTTTAAATGGTCCAGCAACTTCAACGGACATCGTTAAAACCTGTAATGCAGTTAAGGCCACGGTCTACAAATATTTGAATGAGCTTTACGATGAAGGAAAGCTAATTTGGAAACCGCAGAGAAAACGAGGTAAAAGTACTTATGAACTTTCTAATGAAGCGAAAGACGAAGTAAAACTCTTATTGGAAAAACAAGAAATCAAGACAAAAATAGATCAGATGGCACCTCAAAAAATTCAGGAATTTAAAAAGTTTCTCGATTTTCTGGTAGAGAGTGAAAAGGGTGAAGAGTTTTGGTTATGGCTTCCAGACATAGACCATCCGGAAAAAATAAAGAAGTTCAAAAATGTAGGAACCAAGGTTTTGCGTCAAGATTGATTAGGTCAAAAAGATTTTTTAATGTTAAATTGAAACCTCATTGAGCCTCTTCGCGTGTTCAACCCGCTGAATCAACAAGCATTAATAGGTGAAAGCGCATAAAGAAAGTCTCTGGAAGAGTTAGAGAATAGATGGAGGTTTGTTATAACGGTTCTCACCACAAATAGAGATTTGTTGTCATCAGCCATGAAGGAAGCTTATGCCGTTGGAGCCTTCAACATCAGCAATCTAGAAAGCTTGTTGGCTGTTGTTGAGGCTGCAGTTGAGGAGAAATCACCTGTCATAGTTGCTGTTACGCCTAGTTCTATCCGATATGCGGGTTTGGCTTTTTTTGAAAAAATCGTTAAAACGGCGGCGAAACCCGCTCCAGTGCCAATGTCTCTGCACCTTGACCACGGCGAAGACGTGGAGACAGCTTCAAAATGTATAGAGGCAGGATTCACATCCGTTATGATTGACGGCTCCCACTTGAAGTTTGAAGGAAACATAGCTTTAACAAAGCGTGTGGTGAATTTGGCGCATCCGAAGGGTGTTTCTGTTGAGGCTGAGCTTGGAAGACTCGCCGGCGTAGAAGAATCAACAGT
>JAOUJL010000327.1 GCA_029883255.1 Candidatus Bathyarchaeota archaeon
CTATGTCTAGCCGAAATGAACAACCGCCGTTTGTGAGTTTTGCGATGTAAATGTCTCCTAGGAAGCAAATAGGAGTCAGTGGGTGAAGTGGATAGTGATTGATTTGGATTAGGTATGGCGGAGGAGTTTTTGTGGTTAGGTCTGTAAGTCGGTGACCGCTAAGCCTCAGCGTGGTGGTTTTGGTGAACGCCAGGACTGTGTTGAGGCGGGTCCTTGCAATTTCTAAGAGTTGTGAAAGAATTTTTGTTGGGTTGTCTGGGGTCCCTGCGGTTAAGGATCCATCCCAGAGTATGATGTTGTCGTGTGAGCTTGTGGATATGCTCATTTGTAGCCAGCGTTCGAGTAGGTTGCTTATCCGATTTTGTATGTTGAGTAGGTTTGGGGCGGCCATGTCTTTTGGTGGTGTTTGAAAGTAGTATTGTCGGAATAGATGGTATATTTCCCGTCTGTTTTCTTCAGTTATGTGGAAGGGGAAAGGTCCGAGGCGGAGGTACCGATAATAGTGGCTATGTCTCCAGACTATGGCGGCTCTTATGGCTGCGAGTATGCCTGTTTCGGTCTCGCCGAGTTTTATGTTTGACACGTCGATGGCGGTGATTGTTGCGGGTTGCAGGAGGGGTTTTAACGGGATTGACCGTAGAGTGGGTGGGCTGTAATTCAAAAGAGTTGGCTCGGTCAAGTCAATGTTTGCTGCTATTGAATTAACAAGATTTGTTTCAATAGGGTGGAATTGTTCTAAGTTTAGGTTTTTCATGGATTTGAGGCTTAGTTCGATGAAGCTTTGTGGTAGTTGCAGGTCTTGGACTGCGTTAGGAAAATTATATTTTGGTGTTGTTGTATATGGTAGTTGTTCAATCAACAAGATTCACCAATAACAATTGATAGAAGTGAAGAAAGTATTTAAGTGTTGTGCATGTGCATAATGCTCAATACAATAAACAATAAGTGAGAAAAATGACAGAGCCGGAAAAGCCGCCGATTCGCCTGAAGATGAAAGTTGGAAACGTCGAGTTCGAAATAGAATGCAGAGAAGACCAGCTACAAAGCGCGGTGGAGAAGATTCTCTCAACCGTGACAGAGCAGGCGAAAGTAGCGGTGGTTATTTCAGAGCGGGCTGTTCCGCGAGCTGAGACTTGTAAGGGTGTTATCCACCGTCTTTGGAGTGAGGGTTGGTTTGCTTCCACTCGTAGTCTAGGCGAGGTGCACAGTGAGATGGCGCGAAAGGGTTTTCATTATGATCGTACCGCTGTGGCGCATGCATTAATTGACCTCGTTAAGGATAATGTTTTGACGAGAGATGGGCGACCACGACGGTACAGGTATGCTCAGAAGAGACCGCCAACTATCAAATAACCTATTTGCTTATTTCAACATTTACAGTTTCTGGCATTTAGGACATATGTAGGATGAGGTGGTTCCTGTTCTGATTTTTTCTATAGGTGTGGAGCAGACTGGGCAAGGTTTTCCGGTTTTATATCCTACTTGAAAGTCTTCTGCCCCGAAGTTGCCTTTCTGGCCGTAAAAGTTCTTTTCGTAGGCAAGCCCTCCTTTTTCGATGCTGCTATTGAGAACAGTTTTTGTTGCGTCATAGAGATTGCTGATTTCTTGGTCTGAAAGACTGCTGGCCTTTCGGTTTGGATGTAGGCGTGCGTTGAAGAGGATGTCTTGGATGTACACGTTGCCTATGCCAGCAATGTTTTTCTGATCAAGAAGAAGAGATTTTATGCGGGCCTTTCTCTTTTCTAAGAGTTTCTGTAAATGTTCCTTTGTGAACTCTTTGCTTGAGGCGGATACCTCTAGCTTTGCTGTTAGTTTATGTTGGCTTAGTTCTTTTTGGGGTAGGAGATGGATGTAGCCAAACCAGTAGAAGCGTATGGTAAATCCAGAGTAGTCTGTGAAGGTGAGTTTGAATTGGTATTTTTCTGGGAGTTTGCTGTTTGG
>JAOUJL010000328.1 GCA_029883255.1 Candidatus Bathyarchaeota archaeon
ATGAAAAATTGGACAAGCTACTAACATCACTGGAAGAGAAAGGCTTCCTAAAGCTGTACAAGAGTAGACGCGGTACAATCGACTTGGCGAAAGTAACGTGTGAAGGACTGCGAAAAGCAAAGCCGTTAGACTACTACAAATGGTTCCCTGAGTGGATGGAAAAAGAATACCTCTTCTAAAAGACACTACGTATCTAATTCGTCTCGTCTTTTTTCATAACTATTTCGTAAAGCATAGTATCCCAGCTCAAATGCTTCATGATTCATTTTCACATATCTTAGTGGAACCAATTCTCGGATAATATTCTTCATCGTTTCCACTCGCATTGGCAACTTCTCTGTTGCAACCAAAGCGCCTAGCATAACTGTGTTTTGAGCTATAACGCTCCCGGCTTTTCTAGCCAGATCAGCAGCATCGATCGGAACAATCTTTTCTGCGAATAAACGGATTTTTTCTATTATGTTTTGCAAACTTGGGTAAGCTGTGTTTCCTAACGAAACTATGCTAGGTATTATTGGCTCAGTATTTAAGAGAACCCACGTTTGACTAGAAGCGAATTTAATGTTGCGAAGCGCTTCAACAGGTTCAAGTCCGACAATCACGTCTGCCTTACCTTCCACGGCGGTTGGTGCATGAACCCCCTCACCGATCCTTACGTGGCAAACCACGGCGCCTCCGCGCTGAGCCATCCCATGAATTTCGCTAACTCTCACGTTGAAGCCCTCTTTCACAGCGGCAGACCCAAGAATGTTGGCTGCTAACAATATACCTTGGCCACCGACTCCAGCCAAAACTATGTTGCAGTCATTCATTACGTGATGTCTCCTGCTTCGATTGCATCATAAGGACAAATAGCCGCACATACCATGCACCCTGTACAAAGCGTTTCATTAACCATTACGCGGTCGTTCATAACATAAAGAGCGGGACATCCAAACGCCTTTATGCACACTTGACAATTTGTACACTTTTCCGAGATTTTGGCAGGAACGGTTTTTTCACCTTTTCTACGTTTTTCCCTTGAGATAAGAAGCGCGCATGGTTGACGAAAAACGATGACTGATGGCCCATGTGTTCTTAGGGCTTCCTTCAAAGTTTTCGTAGCTTCTTTGATTTTGAAAGGGTCAACTACTTCGACGTACTCAACGCCGCAAGCCCTGGCGATGTCTTCGATAAGAATCTTCTTAGTATATGTTCTCATCCCAGTCTTACCGGTTCCCGGATGGGGTTGATGCCCAGTCATCGCTGTTGTGAGGTTGTCTAAAACGGCTACAGTGATTTTATGATTGTTATAAACAGCATTTATAAGTCCCGGAATCCCTGCGTGGAAAAATGTCGAGTCCCCAATTATTGCGATGGCGTTTGCGCTTGTTACCTTACCTATACCTTGGGCAATGCCTATGCTCGCACCCATGCATATCATTATGTCGCCAACGTTCAATGGTGGAGCAAATCCCAGAGCATAACAACCTATATCGGTTGGACATATCGCTTTTTCACCTGTAGCCTTTTTTATAACGTAGAAGGATGCTCTATGTGGACATCCAGCACACAATGTAGGTGGTCTTGGGGGCAAACCCAGGGCAATTTCAGCGTATCTTTCATCAATCTTTCTAAAGTTTATTGGCAATTTTTTACTAGTTATCTTGACTAAACCTGTTGCAACCATGCGGGTTGAAAACTCCCCGTCCCTTGGGAAATATGACTTCTTCATTTTTCCATATATTTTAACGTTCGGCGCATAATCCTTGGCTATGGCCTTGATCTGCATTTCCAAGTAAGGTTCGAGTTCTTCAACAGTAATGATTTTTTCATGTCTTTTCAGAAATTCTCCAATCATTTTTTCCGGAAGCGGATGCGTCACGCCAAGCTTCAGAATGCTAACATCTAAGCCTAACAAATCTGCCGCCTCAAAAGCGTAGTTATACGCGGAACTCGA
>JAOUJL010000062.1 GCA_029883255.1 Candidatus Bathyarchaeota archaeon
AAAACTTTTCATTTCAGCTAATGCCAAAGTTAGCGCTGCTATGCGGTTCCAGTGAGCGTTATCCACAATACTTGGATAAATTTTCATTTTCATGATGTCTCCATGCTCCTTATCCGCCAAAACTATGCCTCCTTGAGGACCGAAAAAGGTTTTATGCGTTGAACCAAACAAGGCATATGCGCCTTCCTTTAGCGGGTCTTGAAACTGTTCGCCAGCAATAAGCCCCATAACGTGTGAGCCATCAAACCCTACATGTGCGCCATTTTCACGGGCAACTTTTGCTACCGCCTCAACTGGGTGTGGGAAAGTAATCAGGCTCGCGCCAAAAATCACAATTTTAGGCTTAATGCGTCTTATAGCCTCTTTTGCTTCTTCAACTTTTATGTTCATGTCATGTTTCGAAAAGGGGAAAGGCACAGCTTTAAGGCCAAAAAGTCCAGCTAAGCCATCTTTCCACATTCCAGGGTATCCACCATTCTCAGGAGAAACACACATAAGCACATCTTTGGGCTTTGTGAAACTAGCTAGGAAAATCAAATCAGCAATATGTCCAGAGAGAGGACGTAAGTCTGCAGTTTCGGCTCTAAAAACTTCTTTCGCGATTTCTTCGCCGTAGTGTTCGATTTCGTCAATGAAGCTGGTGCCCATGTAAAAGTGATCTCTTGCGGTGTAGCGGTGTCCAAGGTCCGAGGAGAGAAGCTCTCGAACAGCAGGGCTCATAACATTCTCAGACGGAATAAGATTCAAGCATTGTTTTCCACGCCACTCTTGATGCTTCTCAACTAGGCTCAAAATTTCATTAATCATATCCAGCCCCTCAAAGTTTAGGAAATATTACTTCTCTACGCATTTAAGTCATTTTTCTGCTAGAGCTCCCCAGTGGCCAGGCAGTTTCCCTTTCTTATTGGCAGATTCATCTAATTTTAGACTAGACATATGAAAGCTTTTCAGTAATTTAGAATTCATTTTATTTATAAAGTTGGTCTATAGTTGAATAACCAAGAGAATACTCAGAATTGGCATGGTGGTGGCTGCATAGGTGACTGATGTTTGCTTCATCTTTGAGGTTCATCAGCCGTTAAGGCTAAACCGCAATTTTCACCAGGACTTGTTGAGCCGTCGATCCGTGACTAAAAAAGACCTTTTTGAACTTTATTTCGACCACAGGCTAAACCGTTACATTTTTGATAGAGCCGCCAAAAAATGCTACTTCCCCTCAAACAACATCATCTTGGAACAAATTGACAGACATAAGAAAGATCGAAAACAATTCAAAGTGGCCTACGGCATTTCCGGAGTTTTCATCGAACAGTGCGAACATTGGAACACAGATCTTCTTGACTCCTTCAAACAACTAGCCGAATCAGGATGCGTAGAATTTCTTGACCAACCGTACTATCACTCACTTGCCAGCCTACACGGAACAGATCGATCAGAATTCGTTGAACAGATCAACATGCACCGTCAGCTTATGAAAGACCTCTTCGGATATGAGCCAAGAGTTGTCGAAAACACTGAGTGTTTATATAATAACGCCATCGCCAAAACCGTCGAAGGACTCGGCTACGAGGCCACAGTCACGGAGGGCGTCGAAAGGATTCTCGGCTGGAGAAGCCCAAACTACGTATATAGAGCTAAAGATTCCGCTCTTCGCGTTCTGCTCCGCAACTATCGCCTCTCAGATGACATAGGCTTTCGTTTTTCTTCAACATGGTGGGAGGAGTGGCCCTTGACTGCGGACAAGTATGCAGGCTGGTTGGCATCAACTGCAGGACAGGCTATCACCATTTTCGTTGACTATGAAACCTTTGGTGAACATCACTGGCCGGAAAGCGGAATCCACGAATTCTTGAAGTGGCTGCCAGATGAAGTGATTAAATGGGAGCATCTTCAGTGGTGTACTCCTTCGGAGGTTGTTCGCCGAAATGCACCGGTTGGAGAAATTGATGTTTACGACTATAATACAATCTCTTGGGCGGACCTTGAACGAGACCCGAGCGCTTGGATCGACAACCCCATGCAAAAAATTTGTTACGGCTCCCTGAAAGGGCTAGAACAACCCGTTAAGGCAACGGGTGACAAGGACTTGATAAAGTTGTGGCGGTACCTTCAGATGAGCGATCATCTATACTATTTAAGCGTGAAGGGTGGCGGTCCTGGAGATGTACACAGTTATTTTAATCCGTGTGGTAGTCCTATCGAAGCTTTTGCAGGATATTCAAGAATTATCTCCGATCTTGAGGCTAGAATTATGCAGGAATTGGAGCGTCCTGAGCTCATGGCAAAAAGAGTACTGCGTCAGCTTCCAATCGAAAAGAGTTTCACTTTTTTCTATGAGTTTGCACGACCTAGCCAATGGGCTGTTCATAGTTTAAATGAATTCTATTCCGCTCTTAAGACCGTTAATCTAAAGTCAATTCGATTTCATGTAGAGCGAGGAGACTTTGAACGGTGGGTTCGTCAAGTTGTCGGAGATGATGAGCTGGCTAGTAGCATAGCTGGTGTATCTGGCAAAAAAATGATCGGTGAAAAATTGCGTAATAGAATACTCAGTCTTGTTGGGAGAAGGATAGAAAAACTGCAAGAGACCGTGGCCAAGGTTTCGCCATAACGCAGAACATTGCACGCTAAATATAAATTGGGGTTTCAGGTTGAAGCGTAATATGAACGCAAAGGAACTGAGATGCTTCATTCCAATTGGTGGCCAAGCGAAAAGATTAAGACCCTTAACACATGATGTGTCAAAGCCTTGTGTCAGGTTTTTGAATAGACCGTTAATCGAATTTTCGATGGTAACACTGGCTGAACAAGGCGTAAGGCATTTCATTTTCGGAGAGTGCGGATATACTAATTATTCAAATCTCTTCGATCAGTATGGAGAAGGAGTTGGATTTTCAGCAAAGTATAAGATTTCACCGAGGGTGCATATTAAACATCAACCAAACCTTGATGACTTGGGAAGTGCTGATTCTTACAGACGGAACATGGAATATTATGATGTTAATGATCCAGTGCTTGTTGTACAAGGAGACAACCTCTTTGACATAGATCTCGATGACTTGATCAAGAAACATGAAGAAAAAGGAGCATTGATGACTATTGCTCTAACAAAAGTGGAAACGACAGAAGGGTACGGCATAGCCGAGCTGGATAAAGATATGAGAATTAAAAGATTTATTGAAAAACCTCCAGCGGACAAAGCACCAAGCAATCTCGCTAACGCTGGCATATACCTTCTGTCACCTGAGGTCCGGAGGGAAGTCGAAAGCGAGGAGGTCAAAAAAATCATAGGGGAGAGAAGGAGGCTTGACTTTGGTTTTGACTTTATTCCCTACTTAGTAGATAAGGGATTTCCAGTCTATGGCTACGAATTGAAGGTGTGGTATGATGTAGGAAGTCCGGAAAACTATCTGAAAGCCATGCGCGATGTTCTTCATGGAAAGTTGGATATAAGAATCTCCGAAAACAGAATACTACCGGGCAGAAACGTTTGGGTTCAAGGGTACAGCGGGGAATCCGTCAAAAGACGGGAAGAAATAATCAGGAAAATTAGAGAAAACAAGTTGTCCATCGAGGGCGCGGCTCTGATTGGTAGGCACACTCGAACAGGTGATCATTCCAAGATTGCAGATTCAAACGTCGACAACTTTTGTATCCTCGGTGAGCATGTGAACATTGAAAGATCAGCAATTTTGGATGCCACAAAAATAGGGGATTACACTCACGTTTCAGATAGTGTTCTAGGTAGGAAAGTTGTCGTAGAGTCAACCCATGAAAGCCCTACCAATATTGAATCAGCCTCTGTCATCGGCAACGCGGTTCATATTGGTGAGGGTTGTAAGATCATAAAAACCAGAATCAACCCTAACCTTACAATTTTACCAGGCATGACGTACGTTGAAAAGTTTCTCAGAAATCACGAAGATGTTGCCCAGTTAGCAACTAAAGAGTCGCTCCATTCAACTTAAACGCGCTCTTAAACCTTCACAGATAGCAATCATGAAATTGCTTGTGGGGTTAACGTGCGCATAAACATATAAAGTCAGATATTCAGAAAGCTTATCAAGCAAGACATGTGCGCAGAAATCCTGTATCGGTGTGTTTGAATGAACATTTGTATGGTAACGTGGGAGTTTCCGCCTCGAGTCGTAGGAGGTATTGCTCGTCACTGCGAGGGCTTAGCTAAGGCGCTCGTCCGTAAGGGGCATGAAGTCTACGTTATAACTTTGGATCTTCCAGGCGTACCCTACTATGAAGAAATGGAAGGAGTCAAGGTTTATCGCACAGCAGTGCAGTTAGGCCATCCTGAGTTTCTTACATGGGCTCTTTTATTCAATCACTTTATGGAGAAGAAGATGGCAGAGGTAAGCCGAAAAGTTAAGTTCGATATTATTCATGTTCATGATTGGTTAACTGCATTTGCAGGTATCTCCTTCAAATATTATCTGAAAGAGCCGATGATCACTACTATTCATGCCACCGAAATTGGTCGGGCGCAAGGTCTTCACAATCCCAGCTCGTTGGCTATTGATGGAATAGAATGGTGGTCAACATACGAGGCGAGCAAGGTTATCGTAACAAGTGGCTCGATGAGAAAGGAAATTTGTGATCATTTCCATCTACCATGGGAAAAAATCGAGATAGTCCCCAACGGAATTGATTTGACGAAATATAATACATTCATTGACCGATGGGCAGTCAGGGAGCGTTACGGAGTTAGTGCCCATGAGAAACTGGTTCTCTGTGTAGGTCGATTAGTTCCTCAGAAAGGGATAGAGTATCTGATTCAGGCGATTCCTATGATAAGCCAACGTCGTCCAGAGACGAAGTTCATCATTGTGGGTGATGGATGGTTAAGAGATCACCTTGAAGGCGTGGCTCAATCAACTGGATATCGATGGAAAACTGTTTTCACAGGCTTCATTCCAGACTCAGAGGTTATAGCATTAATGACCAGCACTGATGCCTTGGTTGTTCCCTCCATCTATGAACCATTTGGCATTGTTGCCCTAGAGGGAATGGCAGCAGGAGCTCCGGTGGTAGCAAGCCAGGTAGGAGGCTTAGCAGAAGTGATTGAACATGATCGAACTGGAATTTTTGCACATTCACGGAATCCAAGTTCAATTGCTTGGGGCGTCGACCGCGTCTTATCTGACCCAGACCATTCGAAATGGTTAGCTCAAAACGCTAAAGAAATGGTCCAAAAAATTTATAGTTGGGAGGCAATCGCTACTAAGACTATCAAAGTTTATGAAGGAGTGACTGGATAGGGAATAAACATGAATTCTTCATTCGACCCATCATATAATTCTACGATGCCTGAAGAGTTTCGGCTTCTCTGCATGCTACACAACATTGGTGCAACCACCTCAGAAAAATCGTTGCCGATCGAAAAAATATCTGAATGGACCAGAATGGAAATTTCAGCGGTACAATTTCAACTTCAAAAACTTATTGAGCTTGATTTTGTTCAACGTATCGAAGCAGAAGGGGTTAACAAGTATCATATTACGCTTGACGGGATCAGAAAAGTCCTGAGCACGTATTCTTAATATGGGGAATAATGCTATTCTTCAGGTTTTTTTTGGTTCAATTAACTCTTTGTAGAATTCAATTGTTTTCTTGGCGGAATTATTCCAAGTAAATTTTTGAAGAACTATTTTTCTGCCGTTTTTGCCTAGTTGCATTTTTCTTTGAGAGTCTTGTACAGCGTTGACGATTCCCCAGGCAATATCTGCAGGGTCGTTTGGATTAATGTGGAAGCCGCATTGGTCTGGACCGTTTGGGACAACGATTTCTTTCATTCCGCTGGCATCTGTGGCTCCTACAACTACAGGTTTCTGCATGCTCATGGCCTCTAATGCGACGATTCCGAAGGGTTCGTATAGGCTTGGGAAAACGGATACGTCGCATGCTGCGTAGTGGGCGATGCGCTCTTGTTCTGGCACAAATTCGAAGCGGAATTTCACGGAGTTTTGAAGTTTGGATTTCTCAACTAATGCTTCTAAGTAGCTTTGCATCCCGCCGAGGCCAACTATCACGAGTTTGGCGTTTGGAACTTTTTCTAGAACGTGGGGCATTGCTGCGATTAGTTTGTCCACTCCTTTAACCCCTACGAGTCTGCCAATGAATAGTACCATTGATTCATCGTCTTTAAGCCCATATCTGTTTCTTAGTTCCTTTATCTTTTCTTGACTCACTTTTTCAGGGTTATACTTCTCTGGGTCCACCCCATTGTAGCACACTTTGATTTTCTCTGGTGGAAAACCTAATCTTATCAGCTCATTTTTCATCATGTACGAAACTGTAATTATCATGTCTGCTATCTGTGCGCCGCGGTATTCGATGTTGCTGACGACGTCTGATCCGTTGCCTAACGTTCGTCCTTTCTCTGTGGAGTGTACGTGGAAAACGAGGGGTAAACCCAATTCCCTTTTGATTGCGATGCCTGCCATTACAGAGAGCCAGTCGTGTGCTACTACTATGTCGTATTTGAATTCCTCTTTTCGAACGAGTTCGTTGGCTAGTTTTGAAGCGCTTAAGTAGTTGTAAACAAGAAGTTTGGAGAATAACTTGATGCCTCTGCCCCATTTTTTAATGTCTTCTGCAATTACATCTGGCAGAGAATCCGATACATCGATGTCTATGGGTCTGTGGATTTCGATGCCTCGCCAGAGTTCTCTTGTTGGAAGACTTCCCGTGTCGTCGTTCATGGTAAAAATGGTTACGTCGTTATCGAGCAAGACGAACTTTCTCGTAATCTCAGCAGCGTAGGTTCCTAAACCTCCAACAATCTTTGGAGGATACTCGTAGACTAAGACTGCCATTTTCATTTTTAAGCTAGCTCCGAAAGACACATTGTCCGCTACTTGTTTGAAGGAATAAGCTCTACGAAACACTTCTATTCAAATGTTTCCCTAGCTATTTAATTGATCCAAGCAAGTGACTTTACAGAACAGCTTTGCGCCGTCAGTTTCGTGACATACTCATGCATGCAATCGAATGACCATAAAAGTGGTCACCTTTTCCCAGAATCTTAAACTAGAGTGTCCAGACCTGTGGTTTAGCGGTGAAAAAAACTGAGTTTGAAAAAAAAGCTTGCATGTAATCTTACTCGGTGAACATCTCCGCTTCTTTCATTCTTTCATTGCTTAAAGTTATAAGCCACGTTTCAAATTGAGTATAGCAAAATGGTGAAATAAATGAATGCAGATGAAGGGTTTGAAAAGCTCACCCAAGAGGCTTTGCAGCAGTTCCTAGAAAGGAACCCGGAATATGCTACCTTTCTAGGTTTCCATGAACCCTACGACAAGTTGCTTTCAAACGGTAGCATAGAACAAGTGTACGAAAACTTGAAACTACTGAAAATATGGCTTAACAAGATGCAGACAACGATAAACTTTGATGAACTCAACGAAGAACACAAAATGGACTGGAGACTACTCGAAAACGCCTACGAAAGTTCCAAGTTCTCTGCATATGAACAACGTGCGCACGAGAAGAACCCTGAAGCCCTAGAAGGCATTGGCGGCATGATCTTCGTGGTTCTGACTAGGGAATATGCACCCTTTGAGAAAAGAATCGAAGGCATAGTTTCTCGACTTGAGAAGCTTCCATTGTACCTTGAACAGTTTCGAAAAAGCTATGAAAAATGTGTGCCAGCAAAGCTATGGACTGAAATCGCAATCGAACAATGTCAACAAATACCTGGCTACTTCCAGTTCCTCATCGCTGTAACAAAGGGAAGAATCACGGAAAAACTCTTTCT
>JAOUJL010000063.1 GCA_029883255.1 Candidatus Bathyarchaeota archaeon
AGACAGCAGTTGAGCGCGCCCACATAGTTAACATAAAAAAGAGGGGATATGGTTTTTTTGATTACGTTTCAAGCTATGCTTTGGGAAGAGTCTCCAACACCTTGGCGAGAGGCTTGGTTCCAAGGTAAATGTTTGGTACGGGGACGTCACGGAAGCCTACAACTGTGATGCTCGTCGTGTCAATCTTAAAGGCCTTTTTCTCTTCCTCGGCGATGATTTCAGTTATTTTCTTCGCCAATCGGTCTTTTGCATCTTGCGGTAACGCTGGACCAGATATCTCAACTATTGGCATATCATCTCCAATCCTTTTCTGTTGAGCAAGGTTCCACCAGAACACTTCCATATTTCGTATCAGCGGAACCTCAAATTCAAGTATGTTTACTTTCATGGATAAATTCTTTTTAGTAACACGCTAGTCGAGTTTGTAAGAAGCGCGCGCTAATAATTTCGGTAAAACCTCTTGCTAAACCGTAGGCTTCCCAAAAATCGAAGAAGAAGATTAAATTTTAATTCCTTCCTTCCAATCTAATTAGCGCGCGCAAGTTCTCAAGTACTCTTTTGGCAAGTGTTAAATGTTGTAACTGAGATGTTTTTAATAACAATCATTAGAAGGATGAAGAAAGGTGCCTTATGTTAAGTTGAAAGATGGTAATAGACTGTGGTACGAGGAAAAGGGAAGGGGGATGCCGATTGTGTTTCTCCACGGATGGATGGGGTCTTCATTTTGCTATTCTAATCAAATTGATTATTTCTCCAAGGCCTATCGAGTTTTTGTGTTTGAACATAAAGGTCATGGAAAAAGTGATAGACCGGAAGATGCATCATACACGCTGCCTGAATTTGCCGAAGAACTAAACCAAGCCCTTGATAAACTAATTGGAGACGAAAAATTCGTATTGATAGGTCACAGCATGGACGGTATGATTTCCCTGGTTTATGCAACCACTTCAGATTTCAAGAAGAGATTGAAAGGACTGATACTAATGAGCACTACGCCCAAATTTGAAAATCTAGGCGTACAAGAATATATAAATCTAACAAAAAAAAGGTGAAATGACTTTAGAACCAAATCCTGAAGACGTGAACAACATACTGGTACCCCTTTGTTTGAATCAAAAATATATCCAAACACATGAGAAAACAATCAAGAAATTCGTTGAAGAAAAGCTGAAAAATTCGGAGCACGTTGCTTTCAAAACCCTGATCGACTTCGTTGATAATTATAATGTAGAAGATAAGTTGGCGGAAATAGAGGTTCCGACACTAGTTCTGTCAGGCGATGAGGACATAATGGTATCCCCAGAAAACTCCAGGTCAATGCATAGAAAAATCAAAAATTCTGAACTCAAAATATTCTCTCCGAAAATCGGACATTATATCCAATTTGAAGCCTTTCAAGAATACAATAAAGCGGTAGAAAACTTTCTGAAAAAACTTCAATGAACAATCTTTCTTCTGTTATTTTCATGCATGCTATAAAACCCTCGCGCGCGCTTAAATATTCTATCCCTAAAACAGCAGATCGGGGGTTGGTTGGGTTGAATTCTATTTCGTTTTTTGTAGTGCACTGTGTATACTCGATTTCGATAATCTCTATCTATAATCGTTTCTGATATTACCTTCCTATTCCAGTAATATCCTTACTGTACCATAGGTGTATGCTAAACCGAGTATACGGTTTTTAGCCGTCTTTTCGGAAGCCTATAATTGGTTGTCCTTTCTCCCGTTGTCCCCGTAGTCCATTAACCGTTGGTCATCGTTTCCCCCGTCGTCCGTCGTTTGTCCCGTCGTTGGTTGTCCATTAACGTCCCCGTTGGTTGGATTAAAATTTAATCTTCTTCTTCGACTATCATCAACTAATTGAATTTTAATCTTCTACCTCACTATCATCACTAGCAACATGTTGCCGTTTAGTCTCACTAGCCTCTATACGCCACACACGAGCTAACTTTCTCTTTGTTTCTGCGTAGTACCTGTGCAAACAGGAGCACTAATCCCAGTGCCAGTCCGTACACGATTGCTCTGTCCAACGGTTGTGACCATGTTTCCAACAGGACTGGAATATAGTTCAGAGTTCCATGTAGAGCTGCAACTAGATAGAGGGACCCTGTCAAATGGTACAGTAACCCGACAAGAAGGAACAGAATGCTGCCAGTCAATACTTCAAGAGGTGACAGTGGACCAACCAATAGATGGAAGAGGACGAAGGAAACAGCGACCACTGGAATCCCAATTTGAGCGCCGTAACTCTCCACAAACCTCGTCTGTATATACCCTCTGAATGCGATTTCTTGCCAGAAGCTATTCAACATGGCTGCGGTTGTTCCGATCAAGACTGCAACTGGGGCAATACTTGGCGTCATGGGTGTTTCAACAATCCCTTGTACGATGCCCAGCCCCAAAGAGAGGAGTTCCAGAACACCGCCAAGTATTACGCCTCCACCGAAAAAGACGAATACGGTGGGTTTCCATGACAAGCCGATTTCAGCCCAGCTGAAATCTCTCCTGTCTAACTTGGTTGTAAGCACATACATCAACCCTGTTACTGCTATGAGGTCCATGATGCCTGAGACTATCTGCGAGTCAGTGGTATCGTCGAGTAGGCCAATCACCCTCAGGATTATGCGATTCAAGACAATTATTGCCAACACGGAGAAGGCTACTATGAACAGATTCCAATATGCTCTGACAGTTCCCGTTCCATTCCGGAGTAGTTGATCAAACATTGTGCTTCCCGCGTTTCCACGAAGAATTGGAACCAGAAAGTTCCGTGTTCCAAGATATAGATATTCCGGTCATGAGGCGTTCTGTGCTGCGATTAGCACGCGCAATGTTTGGGGATTCAATTACTTACCAAAAGGGAAGGGTCAAAGGGAAACCTACGGTTTCCCCATACCCCTTCTCTTCCATTGATGCTTATATCGACGGTGAATGCCTTGGTAGAATTTTCAAGAGGCATAGGGAATGTAAGTCTTATGTACTGGTTCTGAGGCTAGTTTCTGAAGAGGGATTATCAAAAATGGACGAACAGGCAAAAAAACCATACAACGTTCTTTATGGGCCGAGTTATTTACTCAATCTTGGAATTGAACGCGCGCTGCATGCATGCTTGAACACAGGAGGCTCAAATGACTTTGGAGATTAACACCCTCACTACGCCTTTTGTTTTTAATGTCTCTGTCAATTGCTACCTTGTCAGGACCGGCGACGGATTTATCCTGATCGATACGGGGAGGACCAACAAGCGCGGCGCGATCGAAAAAGAACTTGAAAGCGCGGGCTGCCAGCCGGGAAATCTTACGCTGATCGTACTAACTCATGGTGATTTTGACCACTGCGGTAATGCAGCGTACCTTCGGAAAAAATTCGGTACACAAATAGCCATGCACGAGGACGATTCCGGAATGGTCGAACGCGGAGACATGTTATGGAATCGAAACAAACAGAATATTCTCATCAGAATAATTTTTAAGTTGTTCTTCAGGTTAAGTAAATCGGACAGGTTTAAACCCGATTTATATATCGACGAGGGATACGATTTCTCTGGATATGGATTCGACGCTAAAGTTCTTGATATTCCAGGGCACTCAAAGGGTTCAATAGGCATCTTGACAGCCAGCGGCGACCTGTTTTGCGGTGATCTGCTGGCCAATGTAGCCAAACCAGAGGTCTGGTCCATTATCGATGACTCAGTTGCAGCGCATGCCAGTGTCGAAAAACTGAAACGTTTACAAATCAACACCGTGTACCCCGGGCACGGCCAGCCATTCCCGATGGAGCTGTTCATGAAAACTCACTAGCTAGTTATTAACCCGAACATATTCGTGAAATGAACGCGCTAGCTAGCTATGAAACCCTCGCGCGCGCTAGCTGGCTGGGAAACAGCAGATGTTGGAAACGCTGATCACAGAGGAATTGTCTCTTCTCGCGAAGTATCTCCGTCGCGCACGCATTTGTCAATTAACTTTTTGGTTTGTGTGTGTGGGATTAAATTTTAATTCTTCTTCTCAACTTGGTTGGTATGAGTTTTTCCGACAAAGAATTGCGGTCCCAAATCTTGGATAGAATCTCATATGAAACCGGTTTCAATTTTCTATTATCGGTGCACGTGTATGCTTAGAAAAAAGAGGGAAGGTTACATAGCTCAATGGCTAGAGTGGCCAATCGTCTTTTATGAAAGAGTATGGCATAAAATCTATGGGATCAACCTCTGCGATGACTTCCCCTGCTAGCATGCGAATTTTCATTCCCTCGGTATAGCCTGCTATCAAAACTTCTTCGATCGGTATCTCGTAGATGGGATCATGTTTTGATTTACAAAGCGTGAGTTCTCCTTCACCTAGTTCTGGCTTTCCCCAGTCAATTTCGTTGAATTGTTTCATCAATCGTGGATTATAATCAAATGTACTCATACTTGGGTCTAAGAAGTACTTGAATAGATAGGCGGGTCTTATGTGCGGAAGGGCTTCGGGTTCTACGGGTCCAGTGAGGTTGACTTTGATCTCGATGATCGGAATACCCTTTCTGATGCAGACTCCAGTAACCTTGTTTCCTTTTCTTTCAACGGTTATTTTCTCAGCCATTTTTTTGGGGAAACCAGAGATCTCTCTTCCACTAGTCATCGCCATGTCGTTTGTGACTGGCATGGAGAGACAATAATTTCCCACCTCTCCTTTGTATTGTGCTGAGATGAATAGGGCTGCCTCTTTGTAGGGCGGTCCAAAATTTGTTCTATGAAATTCAGCTACGTAGGCTAATCCTGTTGATGCAGGATCTGGTTCCAACGATGGAGGTAACACTCTTTTGGCTACCTCTGCTTTAGTTCTGAACGTTGCCATGACCATGATGGCGTCCTCAATTATGGCTCCCCTAGAAAAATGTTGCGTGACCGAGGCAATTTCATCCAAAGAACGTACAAGCCCCATTTTCTTTTCTCCTTCTATGCCTGAACACTCAACCGTAAGAAGGCTTTTCCTTAAAATCCTTGCCGTTCAGAAGCCTTTAAAATAGCGCGCGCCTTCTCTAGTTAAAATTCTCCACGCGAGAAACTGTCAGATTAGGTTTCCCCATACTGGGCCTTTCTTTTTGGGTTTGGGATTAAAGCGCGCACGCTATTACGTAAATCATAACAACACGAAAAGAAGACAAGTTAAAATGTTGAACAGACGATTAATCTTATTTATCTAATCATGAATACTTATTTGATGTGTTTGAATGCCTCGCCCTTCTCCTCGTAAAAGAAGAGCTCGACACGATATAATTATGGAAATTCTTAAAGTTGCTAAAAAAGGGATGAAGAAGACACACATAATGTATAAAGCCAAACTAAGTTTCGATATGATCGAGAAATATCTGAGCGCTTTGTAAGAGGCAGATTTCATAACCGAGGAGTCAGGTGTTTGGAAAACAACCGAGAAAGGCTTGCATGTTGTGAAGGCTTGCGAGATATGTCAACGTCTCATAAATGAAGTCCCATAAAAACGTTTAATAAAAAAGAAGGGAATTGTGCGCGCGCGAATTGTGCAGTTGAAGACTCTTAACGGCCAGTTAGGATCGCTTTGAAAACTGGTTCCAAGTTGAACATTTTGATTATTGTTTCCCCGGTCATGGCTTCCAATTCACTTTTCACGTATTCTACAATGCTGTATTCCAACATTTCAACCGCGCTGCACTCATCGCGCGCGCTCTGAAAGCGCTTTCATCAACTCGCCTAGATCCGTTGGAGTCAACCAAATCGGCCGCGCCATCTCATGATAAGCGAAATCGCGGTTATACTGGTGACGCTGAACTTTCAACGGTTTAAGCAAAAACATGGTTTTGCCTATTCAGACTTTGTCCATAACCGTGGAAGTGTCTATCATATATGAAAGAAAAAAAGATATGTAAAAGAAAAAAGGATGTATCATGGGATTACAGATGATTTTAAAAGTTAGAGCAGTTACCTTTGATGATTTTTTTACTTTGCGTTATCCAATTGGGGAAAAAGAAGAGATTATTTGTCCGATATTGAAAGCGTTGAAGAGAGCAGGATTAAATGTGAACGAGGAGCAATTTCTGAAGCAATATTCTAGAGAGAATGAGCTTTATCGAAAAAGGCTGAAAGAGACCCTGCGTGAATCATTGCTAGATGATATAGTAATGAGTGCTTTAGTAGCATGTGGCTATGAATCAAAAACTGTTGGTGGGATTATAAAGAAAGCTGTCAATTATGGACTCGCCACAAGAAAGGCCAGATGGTTTCCAGACGCGAAAAAGACGCTTCAGACGTTACGGAAAAAAGGTTACAAACTTGGGTTGATTTCTAATACTCATTGGCGCGTCTCAGAAAGTCTAACAAAAGAATTCAGGAAGCTTTTCGAGGTTATAACATTGTCTTATGAACATGGCTATGCGAAACCACATCCATCAATATTCGTCCTCACATTGAGGAATTTAGGGACAAACGCGAACCATTGCTTACATGTTGGAGATGATCCAATTGCAGACATTTACGGTGCCAAGAATGTAGGAATGAAAACTGCTTTAATCAAAAGAGGAGAAATAAAAGCAGATGCAGACATTGAGATAAAACAAATATCTGAATTAACATACTTACAAAAATTGAAAATCTGAAACCGCAAATAGGGTGGTGGAATTTATGAAAATCCTTGGTTTAGTGGGATCTCAAAGAAAAGGTGGGAATTCATATCTGATTTTGAAAGAAGCTATTAAATGCTGTAATGAGGAAGTAGAAATTGTTCAACTAGCTGAGATGCGAATAGATTGGTGTAATGCATGCGGGCTTTGCAAAGATACTATGAAATGTGTAATCGAAGATGATGTAGGCTTCATATTCGATAAGATTATTAGAGCTGATGCCGTAATATTTTCTGTTCCGAGATACCTTCCTGTTCCTTCAAAATTTATGGCTTTAATTGAAAGGATCGGGGCATTATATCATTACAAATTGGAAGCTGACGCTGTCTTTCACTTGCCACTGGAGGGAAAACCGTTTGGATTGGTCGTTGTTTCTGCAGGCGGTGGTAGGCAAGCTTTCGAAGCCTTAAAGGAAATAGCTTTCCAAATCATTCATTGTTGGCATATGAAACTGATTACAACGGACTCTTACCCATATCTTGGAGTTTTGGCTCAAGGCGAGGAAGTCAGCCAAGTTTTAGAAGATAAGAAGGCAATTGAGCAGGTGAGAGAATTGATTAAGAAACTAATGATGTAAAACAATTCTCACTTCTCTGCGTGCTGTAAGCTCTAAAAAATCAAGGGAAGAGAGTATACCTTTATAGTTTAGAATGTTTTGAAAGAATTTAAACGCCGACGTATCCAGGTATAATAGTAGCCCGGGATAGCTTCAAACTCTCGGTTCAAACCTTCCTGATTTCTGTCATTTTGCGATTAAAGAATAGCAAAAATCTTGTTGAAACGGCTAGGTTTTACTTGCATTTTCACTATCTAGACGAGAGCTCGACTTTTTGCCCGTCAATCAGCATGGAACGGAAACATATTGTCCTGTGGTTCATTTGCCTCCTACTAAATGTGCAATAGCTTACTTCATAATTTATTAAGGTTAATTTCTAAATCAAGTGTCGAAAACATACCCAACCGGTGAGATTTTGCAATTGTTAATGAAGAATTTGGAAGTGATCGTGAAAGGAAAGATGTCGCCGCTTGACGGCACAGCTCATTCCTACAGTCATGTCGATCGTGTGGTTAAAATCGCGACTTTCTTGGCAAAGAAGGAAAAAGCCGACTTGGAACTGGTTCAGATA
>JAOUJL010000329.1 GCA_029883255.1 Candidatus Bathyarchaeota archaeon
TCCGTCAAAGACTCTTTTTTCCTCTGCCAAAAGTTTTTCATGCGGGATTTCGCGAAAACTGCAGGACAAGGCTTTTTTTGAGGCTTCTTCGCCGGCGACTGCTCCGAAAACTAGACAGTCAGCTGTGGAGTTTGTGCCAAGCCTATTTGCTCCGTGAACACTGATACACGAGCATTCACCAGCAGCGTAGAATCCATTGATTGGTGTTTCAGTTTTCATGTTGGCTTTGATTCCTCCCATTGAGTAGTGGGCTGCTGGTCTGATCGGTATTGGCTCTTTGACGGGGTCTACTCCGCCAAGTTTTATTGCAACATCGCGTATAAGCGGTAACCTCTCGTTTATTTTCTCCTCACCCAAATGTCTTAGGTCTAAGGCTATGTACGGACCATATGGTCCTTCTAGCCCTCTTCCTTCCAAGATTTCTGTTTGTTCGGCTCTGGATATTACGTCACGTGGAGCCAACTCCATTTTTTCAGGGGCATAGCGCTTCATGAAGCGTTCACCATTAACGTTTATCAGATATCCTCCTTCGCCGCGGGACCCTTCAGTTATCAACACTCCAGGGGGAACTAGGCCTGTGGGATGAAATTGGACGAATTCCATATCCATCAGGGGAACCCCACCACGGTAGGCCATGGCCATTCCGTCACCAGTGGTTGTGTAAGAGAATGTTGTAAACTCGTACATGCGTTCGTGGCCTCCAGTTGCCATTATGATGGCTTTAGCTTGAAGAGCATGCATCTCGCCCGTCTTCAATTCTATGGCTGTCAAGCCTACTGCAGTGTTATTTTCAATTATTAGAGAGGTGGCGAACCATTCGTCATAGAATTTAACGTTATTATATGATGTGGCTTTTCCATACAACGTGTGCATTTCGTGGAAGCCTGTCATGTCTGCTGCAAAGCATGCTCTTGGAAAGCTGTGACCACCGAAGCGACGTTGGTCTATTTTTCCATCAGGTGTGCGGCTCCATGGGCATCCCCAATGCTCTGTCAAAATAATCTCATTTGGTGCTCGTCTGACAAAAAACTCTACAACATCTTGGTCTGCGAGATAATCCGCCCCTTTAACAGTGTCGAAGGCGTGTAAGTCGTAGGAGTCTTTTTCTCGCATTACTGCGGCTGTTCCGCCTTGTGCACAGACTGAGTGCGAGCGTATAGGGTGAAGTTTTGAAATTACAGCTATGTCAAGTTTGTTGTTAAACTCGGCTGCGGCTATTGCGGCTCTTAAACCAGCTAAGCCCGCGCCGACAATAATTATATCATGAGTGTTTTTTTCCATTCTGTTTTTCACCAGTTTGGAGAAAGGTAATTTTGTGACCCCGCCTTTATAGTTTTTTCCAGTTTTTGGCGCTTTATGATGGTTGATTTGGAGATTGTGGGTAATGATCTGCTGGGCAATTTTTGAAAATAAGGTTCATTCCGAGTTCTCTAACTGCCTTTATCGTTATAATGTCTAGAAACTTTTTTATACGGTGTGTTTAATGGGTTTTAGTGTTCTGATAACGGTGATTTGTGATGTTTGTTGGTGTGGATCATGTGGGCGTTGTTGTGAAGAACTTAGATGAGGCTATAGGTGTTTATCGTGATGTTTTAGGGTTCAGGCTTGAGGGTGTCCACGTTTTGACAGAGCGTAAGGTTAGGGTGGCGTTTTTCTCCACAGGTGGCGAGACTAATATTGAGCTTTTGGAGCCTATCGGCAGTGATAGTCCGGTTGCGAAGTTTCTTGAAAGCCGTGGAGAAGGCATTCAACACGTTGCGGTTAGGGTTGATGATATCGAAACGGCTTTGGCTGAGCTCAAGAGTAAGGGCGTAATGCTGGTGGATGAGACACCGCGTTTGGGTGCAGAGGGCGCATGGATTGCGTTTGTTCATCCTAAGAGTACTCGTGGTGTTTTGTTGGAGCTTGTTATGAAGTAGCGTTGTGTTTAG
>JAOUJL010000330.1 GCA_029883255.1 Candidatus Bathyarchaeota archaeon
CCTCTTTCCTTATCTTTTCTTCTTCCATACTAACACCTCAATCTTTTGGTCATTGAGTCTTTCCTTGGCTGAGTGATTTCTTGGCTTGTTCCTTTAGTTCTCTAATCTTATCCACTGTCGGTATTACTTTCTGAAAAAGATCTTTACGCGCTTGTACTCCCTCTTTGATAAAGAATGCTGCGGCTTCAGACCTGCTCTTGAAGACTTCTACCTCGACGAGGGCGTCAATTTGCTTTAGGTCCTCGTCGTTCAGCCGGGTCATCACCACGTTGCTTCTGCCTTCCAGCCTCTCGCCCAGCTTCAGTAGAACCTTCTCTTTGATTTCTTCTGTGCCTTCACCTTCTGGGCAGCACATCGCCATTACCAATTTCTCCTTCTTTTCTACTTTTTCTTTAGTTTTGCCTTCTTCCATTTTATCCACCTTAAGTAATGATGTATTGTGTAGTTTGTAATGTGTAACGGGGATACTTAAATCTTTTTGAGGGAGGCATCCCGCGTCCTCCAGCCCTGAACGCACAAAAGTCCCAAGGCGACACCTGAAAATGCAGTAAGTTGGATTTCAAGTACGCCGGGGATTTGTGGATTCAACCCGTCGCAAACATACGAAAAGCCATTCGAAAATTTGTGTATGCATGTATGCCTCGTTCATGTATCTACGATAAGAGTCGCAATATTTCTCAAGGTTGCAGTGTTCTTCAGGAATCGCACGCTGTAGTTAGCGGGCCCGCAGGGATTTGAACCCTGGTTCTCCGGCTCCGAAGGCCGGCGCCTTAATCCTGACTAGGCAACGGGCCCTATTGGAGATAATGCAGGCACAAATGATTAAAGGATTTCTTTCAACTGTGTACTTTTAAGTTGGGGGGTGGAGTGCAAGTTCAAGGGGGAAAATATCCCTTTTGTAGAAGTCAGCGTCCTTACAAGTTTTCGAACTTGCACCCCGTTCAACCTAAAATCAGGTTAGCTATAAAGCTTGTGAAGAAAAAGACTAGACATAATCTCTGTCTTGTTTTGAGCCGAGAAAATCTTTAATAAAACAGTCATAATCTAGATTTGATGCGGGCCGGTGGCTCAGCTTGGCTAGAGCGTTCGGCTGATAACCGAAAGGTCGAGAGTTCAAATCTCTCCCGGCCCACTTTTGATGGATCTACTTCCTCTTGCAGTGAATGTTGTCTACCTCAGACGTTACTCGCGCCTGTTTCCATGAGCTTAAATGTGCGCCCCTCACAGGTTAGAATAGACAAGCATAAACATGACGGTTAAAGCAGTATCAGAGGAGGAAGCTGAAGAATGACTTTGACCGAAGATCTGAAACAAAAAGCAGTGGAAGCTGGCTTCGTATCTATTGGCATTTCTAACCCGAACATGCTTCACGGCTTACCACATGGATGGATAAGCACAGTCTGCAACTTGCGTTCACCGGAAGAAGAATTGCCGACTGTGAGATCAGTGATTTTGATGAGTTACTATGCATGGGACAAATCCTTCAATTTGACGGTAGATTCAACTTATCTTCGGGGTCGCGACATGTATGCGCCAAAAGTGCCATTGGAAAGTCACATGCTGTACTACGGAGTCCTGAAAAACAAAGCATGGGTGATTGTTGACTATCTTACAAAGAAAGGTTATGAATCTCTCCTCTCGGTTACCATCCCTCTCAAAACAGCTGCTGTGAGGTGCGGTCTTGGTTGTCAAGGAAAAAACACACTCCTGATTACTCCTAACCACGGACCACGAATAAGATTAATCTCCGTGTTGACAACAGCCGAACTTGACATAGATGAACCGTACAAGGAAGATTTGTGTGGAGAATGTGAGAAATGCATCATCGCTTGCCCCACAAAGGCACTGGAACCGTATAAAATCAAGATCAACCGTTGCATGACTTACGCTGCAGAAAAACCGCATGCACAAGACGTCCCAGACGATGTAA
>JAOUJL010000331.1 GCA_029883255.1 Candidatus Bathyarchaeota archaeon
CGTACCCAACAAACAAAAACTCGGAACCTCCGCAGGAATAGACGTACCCGCAGCCTCAGTATGCATAACCGAAGTCGGCGACGCAACAGAACTAGTCAAAGAAATCTCCAACAGAATTGAAGAACTGAAAAAGAAGGCTCACAGCGAATGACCGAGGAAACAGAAGGACTAATACCAGCCGAAGTCCTTCAAATAATCGGCCGAACAGGAACAACAGGCCAAATCATACAAGTTAGAGTCCGCGTACTCGAAGGCAGAGACCGAGGCCGCATCATAACCAGAAACGTAAAAGGCCCAGTACGCACCAACGACATCCTCATGCTAAGAGAAACAGAGCGAGAAGCAAGAAAATTAAGACGACGATAACGGAGATTTCGCTAGTGCCAAAGCCTCGACAATGCTCATTCTGCGGAAACGAGTTTCCACCAGGCACCGGCATCATGTACGTGAAAAACGATGGAACAACCCTTCTGTTTTGTTCAAGCAAATGCAGAAAAAGCTCAACAAAGCTGAAACGAGACTCACGCAAGGTTCGATGGACAAAATACTTCGGAAAAGAAGAGAAAGGAAAGGCATAGCCGAATATACACCTGTCTTTTCAAAACAGAAACCACAAAAAACAGTTATGAGTATGCCGTGAAAAGCATTTTCAACGGACTTCAACCGCATAAATCCCCTTCCACACGAAACTTGACGTAAATAGTTTTCCTTAAACGTATGCTTGAATGAAATGTGTTACTAACATCCCTCATGAGTTTACGGCATCAACTTTTTGGCGAAACAATTTATAACATTGATTCACTACTCATGATGAGGCTGGTTGGTCACAGTTTCCAATGAAAAAAGAGGGTAAACCAGATGCCCGTAAGGCAACCCATCGTGTGCGTGCTCGGTCACATCGACACAGGCAAGACCTTGCTACTGGACAGAATCAGAAAAAGCAGTGTTCAAGCCCGTGAAGCCGGGGGCATAACCCAACACATCGGAGCAAGCTTCTTCCCATTTAAAACACTCAAGGAAATATGTGGACCTCTCCTAAAAAAATTGAGACGTAGAATACGAATTCCCGGATTGCTTGTAATCGACACACCAGGACATGAAGCTTTCGCCAACCTGAGAAAAAGAGGAGGAGGAGTGGCGGATATCGCAATCCTTGTTATCGACATCTTAAAGGGCTTCGAAGCTCAAACCTATGAGTGTATTGAAATTCTCAAGGCAAGAAAAACCCCATTTCTCGTCGCAGCAAACAAAATCGACCGCTTGCCCGGGTGGAAGTCCAAACCAAACGAATCATTCCTAAAATCATATCAAACCCAAGACCCTTACGTTCGCCAAGACCTTGACGAACGCCTCTACACAATTCTGGGAACATTTTCTAGAATCAGTTTCCGAGCAGACCGCTTTGACAAAATATCCGACTTCACACAAACGGCGGCCGTTGTTCCAGTGAGCGCCAAAACAGGAGAAGGCATACCCGAGCTTCTAGCAGTTCTAGTCGGCTTAACCCAACAATTCTTGAGAAACCGACTGAAAGTGACAAAAGGCCCAGCAAAAGGCACAGTCCTAGAAGTCAAGGAGGAACCTGGACTTGGAATCACCATTAACGCTGTCATCTACGACGGCGTGCTCAAAAAAGGAGACATCATTGTCGTTGGAGGGAAAGAAAAGCCCCTCGTAACCAAGGTCCGCGCAGCCCTCCTGCCTAAACCTCTTGACGAAATCAGAGACCCCAGAGACAAATTCTCTTCAGTAGACACGGTTTCAGCTGCAACTGGAATAAAAATAGCGGCACCAGATCTTGAAGACGCCCTAGCCGGCGCACCATTATACGTAGTTCCATCCGAAAACCAACTTGAAAAATACGTCAAAACTGTTTCTGAAGAGATAGAAAAAATCAGAATTGCTACCGAGATAGAAGGCA
>JAOUJL010000005.1 GCA_029883255.1 Candidatus Bathyarchaeota archaeon
TCACCCATACTTCTACTTCATAGTTGACTGGCCAACCGACTTGAAAGCCTTCTACATAAAACCACACGACGACAACCCAGAACTTTGCGAAGGTTTTGATTTGATGTGGGGTTGGATTGAGCTTGTTTCAGGTGGAACTAGAATTGCGTCTAAAGAGCTTCTAACAAAACGGTTGAAAGAGCAGGATCTGAATCCAGAATCCTTCAAATCTCATTTGCAAGCGTTTGACTATGGAATGCCTCCCCATGCGGGCTGGGCTATAGGCTTGGGAAGGCTGACAATGATGCTGACTGGGAAAAAGAACATAAGAGAAGTAACGCTTTATCCAAGAGACAAATTCAGACTCACCCCATAAAAATTCAGTAAAACAAAAACTAGACCCTATAGATTTGTACAAGGAAAACTATGTAAAGAGAAGATGTTTTGTTTTGAATCGAAATATGTGTATGTAGAAGCTTTCTGGTTTTGGGTAGGATACCTCTCCGGTCTCAAACCCTAATTCGTGAATGTCGGCTTAAAAATTGATGGCTTGTCGCCTTATCTTCACTAACGTTTAAGCTTAGTTGTGGACATGTTGTTTTTAGTTAAAAACCTAACTCTAAGTTAGGATTTTATTTTACTGCACTATTAACTTAGGGCATACCGAAACTTAAACCTTGGCCGAAGATTATTTGGCTATTTAGTAATATCTTTAGAAAGTTTAAGTCCTTTTTCTGTTAGAAGATAATAGAGAGTTCTAGCTCTCCCAATACGAAATTCAAGAACATACTTCTTTTTTGCTAATGATTTTAATATACTCCGACTATAGCCCTGTGACATATTTGTTCTTCTCGCTATAGCTGTATAATCTAATGGTTTTTCTGCTTTTGCTAATACCCCAATAACTTTAACATTACCCAGAGTACCGGCTATACTTATTTCGGCATATTCTTTTTCAAGTTCTCTTAATGGAATAAGTTTTCCTTCAACATAGACTTTAGTTTCTTTCTCTTCTTCTTTACTCATTGGAGACTATCTCCTTGAATATTATTAATAAGATGATTAGTATATTATTCCTATTTAAGAGTTACTATATAGTGATAAGTATTGCTTAAGGCTAAAGTATTATTGTATTACTGTACAATGTACAAAAATGGAAAAGTATAATGTACAAAAGTGGAAAATACAAAAATACAAAAAGTAGAAATGTACAATGTACATAAGTACAAAAAGTACAAAAAGTACAAAAATGGAATGTACGAATGTACAATGTACATAAGTACAAAAAGTACAAAAAGTACAAAAATGGAATGTACGAATGTACAATGTACATAAGTACAAAAAGTACAAAAAGTACAAAAATGGAAAAGTAGCATAAAAGTTGTCTAAAAAGTGCAGAAAAATGTACCATAAATTTACCACAGATGTACCATAGATGCAGCATAGGTGCATCCACTGTAATAAGCTATAGCTTGCTATAGGTTACTATAACAAAAACTGTAACCATAATATTAATATAGGGCTTCACTATTGTAATAATAATGGCGACACCGTGTGGTCGGAGCCTGCCTAAGCAGAGAGTTTCTCCCTCTCTATGTCCGATAAACCTGTACTAGAGGGAAAATGTCTCCTCATAGGCTATTAGGCAGGTAAAGGAGTTCGAATCTCCTTGCCGCCAACACTTCAATAACCTAGAAAGCAGAGTCGTTTATATTAATGTTTTCTTAATTCCATATCTATATTTATGTTTCACATTATGAGGATTGAGTACTTGACCCAGCTTGCGGATATGGAACTTCACTCTTAGTTGTATATTTATAGAAATCAGAGAGCTTTGGGAGAGGAGAAAACCGCTTGATTCAAGCCAGTCCAAAAAATGTCTTAGAAGAGAGCTGTCTTCTCTGTCTTTTCCCGCCTTTCTAGAAACAAAAAAAGAGGGAGATTTTTAGCCATTGTTAAGCGCCTTAGACTAGGTTTACCGTTAAGCGCATCGTATAGCTTCCGCCAGCACTGAGAGAGCTAAGAAATCATGAGAATAGTTGGAGCGCGCGCTTAATTGGGCGAATTAAACGACTTCCAACAACAAACTCGTTGCCTATTATGATACTGTAAGACACTATACTCATGCAACACATCTCTTGACGCGCACAAGGGTCCTGTTTAAATGATATTAGTAATATGATTAATTTTACTTACATAATTTCTTTCTATTATGAGTTCAGAATTCGTAAGGATTCAAACTCCAATAGATTTCTCCAAATCTTCTATTTTCTCCTTAATTTCCTTAGAGAGGACATTTAGCTTCATTTCCATTTTCAGTTCTTCAACTCCCCTTAACACCCCTTCAACATCTCCGCCCCAAACTCTAATTTCATGAAAGCCACCGTAAATTTCATGAAGTTTTTTCGCAAGATCTTTTTCAAGTGAATGATAAAATCCACTTGTCTTGACATACTCCCATTCACTGGTGGAGAAACCTAATTCTTCCCACTTTACACGTTCTCCCTTCGGTTTGAATTTCTTCAGGGTGTCCAACTTTTCGAGACTTCCAAGGTTCTCATGTATTTCGGCCAATAAGGGGTCATAAACTTTTTTTACTAACTCTAATCTTTGCTCTCTTTTTTGTTGTTTTTTGTATCTTCGTCCCTCTAGCCAGAATATAGCATAGGCAAAAGCAGATCCTGCTAGAAAAGTTAACCAAGGAAAGATTTCTGTATTCATTACATCGCCAAGCTTATCAAATTACTAATATTACTAATATCACTAATCTTATAAACTTCACTTATATAATTTTTATGAGCGGTTTCAAATGTCGACGTACTCGATGGATGACATAGTAGGGATTCTTAAGGAAATAAGTAAGAAGCTTGATATGGTGTCAAGGAAACTAGATAGATTGTTGTTCAAGGGCGTGTCCGAAGAACAAGAGTTATTGTCGGATCCTTTGAAGAAACAAATTTATGATTTGTGTGACGGAAACCGTACTGTTACCGACATACTTCAAGAGGTTAGAAAAACTAGAACTATTACCCAATCTCGTATAAGCCAAATTCTTATCGAGTTGGAAGAAGCCGGGATAATTGAATCTAAACGAGGAACAGGAGACAATTGGAGATGTAAGTATTATCAACAATCAGAAGCAATTAAGAGGTCAAATTAATTAAATTACTAATATGATTAATATAACAATGATGATTAAAACACTGGACAGATTTTTCTTCAAGACCTCCATGCAGTTCTTTCATTTTGCCTTGCTATAATATTAATGACTTAACTAATATGACTCCGATAATCACCAAACAATTTCTTGCAGCCGAAAGATATTTCCTACAAACCACCGCGGAACTTCAGTCCATTTCCAGCGCGCGCTTTTATCAACAAGATCTATTATGGTTCTTATTTCTCACATCTTATTTAGGCATAAGAATCAAGTGTGACACTTGAAGATTTGATGCGTCTGATATACGGTCTTGCGCCTTTCATTACCATCACAGGATCAAAGCCCATTTTTCTTGGAATTTCTATGTCGATATTTCGACGAATCGAGATAATTGATTTGTACATCTCCTCCAGCAATTGAAAATGTTCTTTTGAAGACTCGGGTTCAGGAACTAGAATTTTGTCTACTTCGTAAGGTCTCACTCTAGTCTGTTTTGTAGTAAATGCCAAAGTCTTCAACTGAAGGCGACCTAAGAAGGAATTAAGGAAGCTGGTAATGAATCCAGCTAATTTCGAGGATCTCAAGGACAAGATTATTATATCTGGGGAAACAGCGATTCCATTCTTACGAACTGAAAAACCCAAGTTTTTCCAATGAGAACAATCTGATGGAACGAAGGCAGTTGTTCCAACTGAAATATCTCCACCCACCTCCGCCATTAACAGTTGACCTGAAGTTGCCCAATTCCTCTTTTTTATCTGCTCTACAATACGTGGTTTTTCCCCCCTCGGAAGGACAATGTAAGGTTTAAGATCCCTCGTTCCAAGCACTAGTACTCCAGCTTCAGCTTTCTTGACATTTCCGCCAGTTTTTATTTCGGAGATATAATTTCCAAGCTCACTAAAACCAGACTTCAAGAGTAAATCTCTTATTTTTTTAAATTGATACCACGAGAAATCAAACCGATAATGTTCAAGCTTTGCCTTTAAAACTTTTTGAGATGATATTTGTCGGATTTTTCCAATATTGTGTTGTATCTTCTGAGCGTAATTATTACCTAATCTCTGAATCTTTGCAAAAGTTTCATACAAATGAGCTGTGAGGGATCTTAATTCTTTGTCAAAGACATATAACGAGTCCGGAATTGGTATAGAAGCCAGATCTGCTCTTCGGAGATGACGATTACTGACACCGTAAACCACGCGACGGGTAATACTGCGCCCGATGGGCGAACTAATGTAAGCTGCCAATACCTCTGCAGATAGCTCATCTTTAGCCTCAACTACTAACAAATCTGAGGTGGCGGCTAAACCTTTTCGATCCTCAGCTAGGCTGTATGTATGACCCATTACATCCCAAAAGGCGTTTGATTCAATGACAGGGGCCGCTATGCCTTGGATGCCTGCTCTTGTCACAATGGCCGTATTCGGCGCAACAAAATTACCATGCTGAGGACGTTCAATGAACCTTGGCACATGTGGATAGATAAAGCCCGATTCTACATCTCGAACAGAAAGAGCCTTCACAACATTATCATATCCGTGTGCTTTCTTAACCGTAGAGAGCGCATGTACAAGACCGTATCTTGGGGATAGGTTATGGCTGCTTTGCTTTCGCAAGTTCTCAAGAATCTTAATAGTTACTGGATCATAATAGTCAACATCCCATCTGTAATTTTCAAAAGCAGTTCGACATGTTGACCAAGTGAGTGCATCTGTACTCATTCGCACTCACCATAAAAATCATTTGAATAACCATTTTCTGATAGCCATTCCCTAAAGCTTGATGCAATTTGCGGAAAATCTGTGAAAGGGATTGGTTCGTACTTCTGTCTTTGAAGTTTGTATCCAATAAACCTTGCTCTGCCAAAAAATACCTCTTCAGGTTCATTAATGCCATCGTATCTGCGCTGGAAGAATAGGAGGCTTGCCTTCGCACCGGAACCATAAGGTTCAAACGCTTTCTGTGGCAAACTAATAATAGCCCATACTATAGCTTGTTTCGTAAACCATTCGCGGAATTCCAGATAGACCGGCTCATTGGCGCCTCTACCTATTGGCATGGACATGTTTCCTAGAACTCCGTCATCCAGTACTATTCCACCACGACCTCCGGGCTTGAGAAGCCTAACACACAACTCAAGAAAGAGCGTTTGCATATCGGCTCCTGCTCTTCTGATATTTCCATCTATGTCTTTTGCAACAGGGTTGTCAAATTCATTCAGCTTCTCAGGATCTTTGACATTCCTGTTTTTTCCTCTTCCGAACGGCGGGTTAGTCAAAGAAAGCTGAAATCCATATTCAGATGGATTCTGCACTGCCTTTGTTGCGAAAATGGGTAGATCCGGAAGAAGTAACGAATCTTTTCTAACAATATTTCTCCAATTATTTCCTACATGAAGGAACATATTCACCCTGCAGAGTTTACTTATCATCTCCGCGACATCTATTCCGAATAGTTTCTCTCTCATCCCAGTTGCTGCTTCACTTCCGTAATTGTCATAAACAGAATTGTAGGCTTCTAGAAGAAAACCTCCAGTCCCTACTGCAGGGTCAATTATACTATCTGTTGGGCGTGGTGCAACAATTTCAATCATGAAGCGAACGATCTCTCTTGGAGTAAAAAAGTCTCCTATTCCTCTTCCTACCATCACTCTGCTTAGAAAACGCTCATATGCTAAACCAATGACGTCCCTTCTTGTCCTATAAAGGGAATATTCTTCGAGTTCACGCATGATTGTTGAAATTACATTTGGGTCACGAATTCTTACAGTTTCATCTGGATCATATACTCCTTTTATTGTAGAAACTACAGTATTTTGAAAGAATGAGTGAACGTTTTTCGATATTTCTGAGGGATCTAGATTCTCAAGTCCTATAAATGTTGGAACTCTTTCATTTTCATAGAACCGTTTCTCATCTAGTTGCTTTATTGTCAAGAGCTTCATCATTTCATAAAGGCGGAGTTTTGGATCTCCAATTCCAGCTTCAGTTCTCAACAAGTTGTTAAAACGATCAAAAACCTTTGAGATTTCTTGCACGCCTGTGAATGTGCGAAGAACCTTCAAAGCTTCTGTCTTATGGAGGAGTTGGTTAGGTAGCTTCGCTAGCTTCTCCCTCAAATCTTCAATTGCTTTTGTTTTGTTTACTTTCAAATCTCTTATTGTCGAGATTAGCTTATCTGCGGAATGAGCAACCTGTCTCCATCCAGTAATTCCGATTACTGATTCAATAAGATCCCATTTTGTACCATTGGTGATCAAGGCATATGGAACACCTAGTAGAACTGAATAAGAAAGACCTTGCTGGTAATCACCGTCGGAAATTGCTAGGCTTGGACGCTTGAGTTCAACAACCACAACAGATTCTCCCCCAGCTTTTAGGATTATGTCTGGTTGTGCTGTTGCACGTCGAGAACCTAGCTGAACCGAAAAGTTGATCTGACGTAAAATCTCGCTCTTTTCATAACCAATTCTGCGAAAAATTTCTTGCATTATTGGGTATAGATGGTCCTCTTCTGCTCCTTTTCGGCGCAGTTCATCCATAGAATCTATTAAAGAAAGATCATTTAGAGCTTCTGCGATCTGCTTAACATGAATGCTAGTCATTGGTAACCGGCTCCAAATATCTTATTATGTTTCTCGACTATTTGAGATATCCGGCGCGCGCGGTTGCCTCTTCTACTATTTCGTCCAATCTGGAAGCCCAAAGATATACTGTTTTTTGCGTTTTGGATGCTGTAGAATCTGAACCTTATTTTTCTTAGCGAGAACTTGAAGAACCCGCCTAGCTTTTGACCTGTTTTCTATTTCACGACATTCTTTAACAAAATCGCTAGAGATAAGCCATTTTTTCTTCTTTTCCAACAGAGTAAGAGCCGCCTTCTGAGCCTTCTCGTTTTCCTCCTTCTTTGGTTTCTTGGCTTCTGCTCGCTTTTCAGCTTCCTTAACTTCTACTTTTTTGCTCATAACTTCACCTCCTTTCTCCTCTTTTCTCTTTTTCGATTCTGAAAACTAGCATTACAAGACCGACATCTTTTAGATGGACCATTACCTCGCCTTGGAAGAGGTTTACCGCACTCAGAACAATATCTAAAAACGCCATGAGAGAACTTTGGCTCTTTAACTGGACCAATATAGATTTTGAAAGTATCTATTCGGCTCATTCATTATCTGACTAATCTAAGCGGATTGCAACGCGCGCGCGCGCGCGCTTCCGACCCAGCTTCCAGACACTAGGCACTTTTAGAGGGGAATTCAAGTAGAAGCTTCCTATTTCGCCTTGTGAAAGCAAGACTCGTCAAACCCGAAAAGAGGGTTTAAGGCTAAACGGTTAAAAGAGTGGTGACGAAAAGACCTTTTTGAACTGTGCAGAGAGTAGCATTAAAATGAAAACCGAGATGAAAAACCTTAGAATGAAGTGTCCCGGTTGCGGTTACTGGAACCGTTTTCCAGTAAACAAGATTTTCTTTGAACAACGCAGTTCAGAGCCCAAAGTCAAAATTTTAGTTCCAATGTATGAACCTTTAGAAGTTGTGAAATGTAAGAAATGCGGAAAAGTCATAGCTAAACCGAAAGAATTGATAAGGATCACACACGCTAAACAAGGGGTTCAAGCTCGAAAGCCATGAACTCTTCTGCATCTGAATAGATTTCTTTCGTTAGCTTGACGGCTTCAAAAACGGTTGACGCTTCAGGAAATATTCGCTTGTAATCCACTTTCAGAAAGATTCTGGCTAGTGATCCCTTATGAACTTTAACTATTCTTTTTCTCAAAATCTGTCTTCCGCATTGAATAGTTGCTATATCTCCTGCCTTGCTGTTTTTCCATTGACGCTTAACCGCCCTCAATTCCACATCTCTTCTACCAAATCTGTACGAGTCAAAGGCTTCCTTCTTCACCATGAATAAGGGCATAAAATCCCAGTTTTCATTATGGCTTCTATCCCTTGAAAGTTTTGTGCAGATGGTTAGATACGCTTCATTTTAGCGCGCGCGCTATCGCGCGTTTACGCACTTGCTAGTCGAGGCAACACTGCCCATGCGCGCACTGTAGGTTTGTTAGAGCAACTCCTTGGATTCAGGCTTCTCGAGGAGTCCAAGAATCGAATCCGCTATCGATTCCACAACCGTCTTCTCTATTGAAACGAGTCCTGCTTCCCACGACGCACCGCCTGATGAACCACTGTAGAAGTTCATCGAAGACAGAATCGCCACTGCACGATCCACTGTTATTAACTTGGCATGAACTGCCTTGTTGTATGTGACTTTGACTCCATCTTCCTTCAGCAGCCCGTGGTACTCTTCCTTGTTCTGTTGAAACTGCACTCTGTCAATCTTTGGCGGGCGAGTTATTAGCTTGACCTCTACACCGTTCTTGCTGGCCTCTCTCAGCGTGTTACTGAGGTCACAGCTGTTTACGAAGGGATTTGCCACGAGAACTTCGCTCTTGGCCTTGTAGATGAGTTCTTTTGAAAGATCATCTAGATACCTTCCTTCTAAAAAGAAGTGATTGGGCTCCAATGGAAAAGTTAGCTCCTTCAACTCTCTCCACTGATCGATCCAGTTAACTAGCCCCTTTTGCTTCTCCTCTGAAAATCTCGTCTGTGTAGGTGCTCTCATAGACTCTTTAGGCTCTTCCTGTCTGTCAAAGAATGACTTGTACTTTTTGTCGATGTTGTGACTTACCTTATATGTCCTGTTAATTGTCTTTTCAAGAATCCCCAGTTCAAACATTTCATATAAAGCCCTGTTCAGTGATGTTGGGGATAGACCTGTAAGATCACGAATCTCATCCCATGTTCGGGCATCATCGATAGTAATAGCTTTAATAACTCGTCCTTTCCATGATCCCCAGAACCTGGGCTCCATTATTGCCATACTAATCTCCTATCCGAGAATATATGCTTCAGTTCAATTAGCACGCCTATTTAGATTTTCGGTTGTCAAGTGCGTGCAACAAGTCAATATGGTCTTTGGGCTGACCCAGACGCACGTGTGCGATCACATAAGTTTTAAGTGTGTAACACCACAGGTAAATTGACAGGTAAATTATATGAAGCTAGCAATTATTGCAGACGGACATCTTTTTCAAGGCTTCATGAAGAATTATGATCCGCTCCGAGATCTCAAAACAATTATGCAAAAAATATCGAAAGAAAATGCTCCAGACATGCTTTTGATGGCTGGAGATATGTTCGATTTTAAGAAGACAGCAACAGCCTATCTGCGGCACTATGAAGGCGAAGGGTTGATGATAAGTATAAGAAACATCTTCCAGAGTTTTGGGGTGCCGGTTTATGTAATTAGAGGCAACCATGAAAAGGAAGAAGTCTTGAGAAGTTTAGATCAGACCGTTGAAAATTTTCATTACGTCAAAAATGATTGGAGAGAATTCAATGGTGTTTCGATTTATTTTATGGACACGCATTTTGAGGGAGAGCTGTATGAACCAGAAGTTGTTGCCCAAATCATCAGACAAATCACTTCAGCATCCGTAAAAGCTGATAAAACAAAAATACTGTTATGCCATGAAACTTTTGCACCTTACGAGAATTCTCTACCTAAGAAAGTGATAGAAGATGTTAAGAAAATCTTTGATTGGATTGTCAATGGTCATATGCACTTTTGGAATCCTTCCGCTTATGGCTTAAAGAATGTTATGACCTTGTCATCTGTTTTGCCTTCCAGGGTGATATTGGGAAAATATTGGATTGAACAGTACACTTGGCAATGTACCGATGAAAAACCAAAGTTCGAAAAAAGGGATTCACCGTTTGGGTACACAATTGTGGACACGGAAAAAAAGCAAGTTAAACTTCATCACTTTACTCCGTCAAGAAAGACAGTGGAGATATCGGTTGAAACTACAAACCTAACATTAAAAGAAGTTATGGCGCGATTCAGAGAAGTATTGAGAGTCATCAAAGGGAGAGAAGACAAAGATTCTCTTGTAATCCTGCCTGAAATACATGGAGATGCAAGTTTTATAACAACTTTTGTCAAAGATGTTTTCAAGGATTATGCTGAGTTAAGCATAGAAGAACTGAGAATTAATACCACTTCAAAGATCATAACAGCTTCTGGCAAAGTCATTTCTCCACCATTACTGACACCAGAACAATTGTTTGAGGATGTAGCTGGGGAATTTCAAGAGATAAGAAAAAAATTAATGGAAGAACTAGAAGCTGATATAGAAATCAACATTCTCAGAAAAATCTTAAGAAATATTCGTGAGAATGAGCTTCTTGAGAAAATCCCCTCAAGAACCACGACAAGATTAGAAAATTTACTTGAGGAAATAATATCACAGCTTAAGGACATTAAAAAAACTGAAACTTTTGAAGATGACTTTAAGAGCATAATAAAAAGGGTGAAAGAATGAAAATAATCCTAGCCAATTTTGACAATGTTCTCGGTCTGAACGGTTCTCTCAACTTTATTGATGGAAAACCACTTTTAATTTATGGAGAAAACATAGCAGGAAAGTCTAACATCATTAATACGCTAAGATACTGCTTAATTCCCAAGTGGAGACGAAAGAGAGGTTACGCAGAAGAAAAGAGATTAAAAAAGAACGAGATACTTCTGGAGAAAAACTCCGCGGGAAGTGTGGAGATATACTTTGAACAGAGAGGGAAGCTCTATAAACTACGATTCTATTTTTCGCGCAAACAAAAGAATGTGAGCCAAACACAGAGGATATTTGAAAGCAACACTGTAAAACTTTCTATTGAAGATGACGAAAGGATTCAGACCCTTAAAAAATTGGAATGGAAGGATTTGGGTGCATCAACGCTTAAATTGCTAAAGGAAAAACTGATAGGAATAGGGATATATCCAGAAATATTGGATATTTTGATTTCTCCTTCTAATGTAAGAAACTTTTCTGAAGCTATTGACGGAAGCGTCGTAAGAGTTCCTGAGATTATTGCCACTAGAATCTCCAAAATGAATGTAAATGCTAGAAAGTATTCGGACAATTTAAAGAAGCTTCACGGAGTTATTGTACTTGAGAGAGAAGAGTTCGAAAAAAGAATAATGGGATTGAGGAAAGAATTCGAGGATGTTTCAAAGAATTTACCTGAGATAAATCCTAAAGAAATTTTTGTCCCTGGAAAAATCGCCGAGAACCTCGAAAATATTTGGAATACTTTGAGTAAACAACTAGAATCAATGCCAGAAAAAGCAAGCGAAATGAAAGAAACGTTGACATTGTTATCATCTGAAAAGTATGATATATGGATATGTGCTATCAATAATATTGTTGCTGTTACGCCTAAAAAGGAAGAGTTGAAGGTTTTATTAGAGAAATTGAGTAATTTCAAAAACGTTCACGAAACTTTAAGAAATTGGGAAGTCACGTTTGAACATTTACCTCCGGATTCCAACCCAGAAGGCCTTTCATCTTTTGACATTCCAAAATATGCGAAATTCAATTTTGGCATGTTTTCTAACCCAGAGCGTATAAAATCTATCTTTTTGTTTACCGAAGAGGCTAAAAGCTTACTTCAGAAAGCAACTAAGATAAGTGACAAGCATGGAGTTCAACCAAAATTTTCAGAAATCAACAACATGATCAAGTCATATGATAGACTATTCAGAACCTTGAAAAAACCCTCTGAACCTAAAGGGGATTCTGCCTTAATCTCTAAACGACAGAACAAGATTATTGTAAGTATACCCCTCGATATAGCTCTCGCAAAAATGGATTATCTTAGAGGAATAGAACCGATGCCTTTTATACACAGGCCTGAAAAATTGGACGAGAAAAAATTTAAAGAAAAAGTTTCTCGTGTACAAAGCAAAATTAGCACTTTTGGAGCCGAGTTGAGAGAAGCAAAAAAGAGTTTATCTCAAGCCAAAAAACTACTTAAAAAGGCAAAACAACTCAGGCAAAGTCTAAGCGGGGAAATAAGACTCTTAGAAGATAACATGAAGAGAAGTGAAAAAGATTTGGATAAACTACTCCAAAAATGGAAGAATGCATATCATCATCTCTGTGAGGTTTTCAAACTTTCCTTTGAGGAGATAGATTTATCATCCAAAGACGCTGTAGAGGCGTCTTCAGGGATTATCCTAAGGAAATATAAGAAAGCACAGGAAATCTTTGAGCGGGATCTGATTCGACAATTGAAAAAATATCCAGAAACTATCGAGAAAATCCAGATGGTCGAAGAACTAACACCCACGGACATAGTAAAGAGGGTAACAGAAGAATTTGAGAAAAAAATAGAAGAAATGACTAGCCTTCAGCAAGAATACAAGAAGGTTAGCGGATGGATACTCTCCAATAGTAACCAAATAGAATCTCTCGAAAATAGAAATAGGACAAGAGAGATTATGACCATAAGCTTAGCAATAGCACAAGAATTTTTGACAAGAATTCATGAAAAGTCAGATATAAAGAGGATTGTTGAAGAACTAGCTGACAAATTGGAGGAGAACGTGAGAGACGTTTATAGTAAGGTATTTCCTGAAGACGAGGCTTTCAACTTCGAGCACTTGAAGGAAGGACAGTTTCTCTCCACAATAGCCAATGAACCTATTACTCATCCATCTGGATCTCAAAGAGTTGCTATCAGCGCGGGGATAATGCTTTCATTGGCTGAAACCTTTGGATTACCTATAATTCTTGACGAGGCTTTTGATCGCATCGATGTCAATCGGTTAAAATTTTTCTCCGAGTATATTACAGGTATTGCTGGGGCTCCAAATGCTCCTCATATATGCTTAGCTGGCTACACGACATTTAACATAGAAAAAAATCCAGAAGTTTTACGTTTCGTTAACAACTGGAAAATTTATTTAGTAAAAAGAACAGAAGTATTGGCGAAAAATATTCACTTGCTAAAGGAAATTTCGGCACTTGATTAACCTATTTGCTTGTACATGTACTAGGTCTGACGTGCCTTTCCTCTAGCAACCAGGAGAATGGTCTTGAAAAGCGATTTTGTCAGATGGATAACCTCATCCCTCGATCTATCTAGGTCCTCTTTGGAGATTCTTACTGGAAGAGTGTGTGCCATTGAGTTTCCTTTCTCACGAAAGTCGTCCAAGCTTCTTAAGAGCGCGCGCGCTCTCTTAAATTACACAGATACACAGATTTGTCAGTGTTTTTGGGGGAGGGAGGGTGGTAGTTTCTCTAAGAGGTACAGACTAGACAGTTCAATTAATACGGTATGAAAGTAAAAAAATTATGTTAAACATTGGGATATTGGACCTAAAAACTTCCTAGTTCTTACTCCCCCACCCTCCAGAACACTGACAAAAGTGTGTAAGTGTGTATCTGAAGATTTAAGATATTAAAAGCTAATTGCAACAGATTTTACACTTCCAAATCTAAGTTTTAACCTTTCTAAAACCATCTTAGTCCATCTTATACCGCGACCGCTTCCAATCCTTGTAGTTTGAAAACCCAGTCTCGCACAAGTTCTTCCGACTTTCACATGGCTATATGTTTCTCCTAGTGGCAGATTCATATTCAATTCTCCTGCAATCTCTCGAATAGATATTTTTGTTATCTGCGGATTCTCTTCTATAATTTTGTTGATGACACGAAATATTATTGCGTCATCGCTGGACCTCTCCTCCTCTTGTGTAATTTTTGTTAGTTCTTCTCCATAACGAATAATTTTCTCTCTTTCACTCTCAGGAGCCACCATTAACAAAGGAGTCAATAATTCTCTAAGTCTGCTTTTGAAAATACTTGGCGGTTTCTCAAACTTAATCTTATTTGCCATTGCTTGGAAGCGTAACATGAGAAGTTGCTCACGTAAACTTTGTCCACGAGAATAATCTATTTCGTCAGGATAATCTCCGGTGTTCTTTGACATGTTGAAAGTGATGCAACGACTTTTCAATGTTGGAACGAACTCTTCTGTTCCTGCAAGAGCTTTAAAACCAAAGCAATCAAATGTTCTAATCTCGAACCCTTCTTGTGCCTCTTCTACACGAACTGCAGGAAAGCCTCTAGTGTAGCCCGAGTTTAGGATGTTTATTATATCGCTTCGGTTATGTTTCATATAGTCTTCTGTCTCATCTAAGATTAATGTAGGGTGCCAAGCGTCGCATACTCTAAAGATGGATGACATTGAAGTATGACCTGTTCTGAAAGGTCTAAATACAACCGCAGATAGAATCTTAAGTGCCCAAGTTTTACCTGAATTATGTGGTCCAAAAAAGAACATATAAGGCACTGTATTAAATAAATCTACAACCCAAGTGGCAAAAATCCATGCGGTCATAATTGTATATCCAACGTCAATTATCTCTAGATGGTCTTTGAGGTATTGCTTTACGGCAAACCATAGGTTGTTACAGTTAAATGGCGCGATTTTGGTTACAGGCTTAATGAGTTTATCCATTTTTGGCCATGGTATGAAATTGTCAACTCTGGAAGCTTCTTGAGTTTCTCCAGAAGTCTTGTTATAGATTAAAAACGCCTCATCAGAGATTTGTTCGAAAATAAAGTTTTCTAAATTTTCTCCACATGTTTTCTGTAATTTCTGTTTCTCCTCTTTGCTCATCTCTTGCTTCTTGAATCCAAGTTTCTCTGCGATGTCTAAAGTGTCTTGCAAAAGTTTGCCTCGTAAAATAGCTTTTTGGGCCTGGTCACATCGTATAAGTTTGTTTTTAACAGCAAGCCAACTTAGTGGTCCACCACCACTATTACATCTAAAGCAATGCCAACAGTTTTTAACTTTGTTTACGCAAAAGTTAGTGCCCGAATCTGAACCATGTATAGGGTGGCTTCCTTGCCATTCTTGGTCTGAGATTTGTCTCAGCTTAGACATATCAATGATTTGGTCTATTGGAATCTCAAAACCAAGATTAGAGGTTTCTTTCTGAGAGAGACGACTTGACATTGTTTGTCCTGTCCAAACTAAATGTTTGCCGAAAATCTCAAACAGTTTTTTCCTATCTACCCAAGCAAATGGAGAGTCTTTTAAAATCTTATAAGTTCCGCCAGAGAAATGTTTGCTTCCTGGTCCAACAACATACTTGTTTCTAACTTGAAGATTACCTAAGTTTTTGCGTTTCTCATCTTCATTAGTTTCTTCAAGTAAAGATAAGAGAGTTGCGTTATCTGTTGAGTCACTCATAATAAGATAGTGTCGTCCCACTTTGCCGCCTGATTGAAGTGTAAAGGTGTCTATTTCATCTTCAAATATAGTTTGTAATTCTGGGTCATCTAGGTCTAAGGCGTATAAGCCTCTTCCCAATATAAAACCATAGTTGCCGCCGCCCTCAAGCCATTTCACCAGTTCAGGATCATCAGCCTCGTAAGGATGGTTTGGCCAGTCTTTTTCAATCGCGCCTTTACCACTTTTCTTATCGCCTAAAATAGGCTTCGAGACTTTAATAAATCGTGGCCCGAAAGGCTTAAGTTTTTCAATCAGTTCCTTAGGAATTTTAACAGGTTCTCTCACGTTGGTTCCTCAGTCTTTCTTCGTTTTTGAGTTTAAACCCTAATTCTTCAAGTTGGGATATTGTAATGCGAGGAAACGCATCTATCTTCTTTTCAATAATTTTCGCGATAATGGACTCCCGCTGAACCTCAGGTAATCCCTGAAGTTCTTTTCCGCAGTCATCACAGAGATAATACCCAATTACTCTTTTAATGTCGTCCTCAATCCACAGAGCTGTCCAAGTGATATTTTCCACTGTGTCACAAAGAATGCAGAACTTGACCATACCTTTTCCGTTAAACTTGGCAATTATGGTTGTCTCGTAATTTTTGATTTTTTCCCAGTTAAATTCCATCATCTTTCATCACTTAATATAAGCGAAACCCTTCTGGTCTAATTTTCCGATTCTCAAAGACTTCATGTAACAAGGATACTCAGCGTGCGCGCGCTGTTTATGGCTCAAATCGGAAACGGCCACATTCACTCTTTTCACCAATCGAAACACCCCTTAATGCTTATGTGAAAATTTTGCATGTCCGATATCCTGCATGAGAATTCGAGCTAAATGAAAGGCACAAGTGTTGCAAAGAAAGAGGACGTAAGCATTTTCGCCGAGTCCGTATATCCAAATTGTGGCTATCTCACCACACTGACCACAACGCTTTTTCCCTAACCAATCGTTGATACAGTGTTTGCAAGGACTTGAATCTCCCCGGTCAAGTCGGTTCTGCCCCATAGGACAAAGTTCACCACGCGCATGCATGTCACATTTTTGCAACCTAGCCAAACTATGCTCCTCTAACATCCTTCAAGATTGAGCGCCCCTCCTCCTCGCTGCCAATGTAGTAATCCATGTAGGTGAATCTCTTTCCCTCTTTCTTTCCCAAACAAACAACGCAAAGTCTTTTCCCTTGCAGAGGCTTGAATTTTTGGATTTTCGTTTGGATAACTTTTTGAGTTAACCACATCGAATACTGCTCTCCAGCCTTCAGAATGTCAGCGCTTTCAAGGATTTGGATTTCCACCAGTTCTCTTTCACCATAAACTGTATGAACAAATCGAGAGTCGCCGAGGCACTCTAAGAATACTGGAGTTCCAACTAAGAGGCGGAAATCGATGTTTGGAAGGTGGGTTGCATGTTTTTGCGTCTCACGAGAGAAGTGCTCAACGACGTCTTTGCTACTTAGTTTCTTATTCATACGGGTGCGCTCCTTTTTTGCTTGATCCGTTTTAGGCACCAAAAACACAGGTACCCAAACTTGCCAGAGCCTTCTAATCTAACGAAATAAACTCGATTGAAGTCTCTATCTTTTTGGCATATTTCGCATGTTAGGGTTTGCATATTCTCAAACTTCCTATAGATATAGTTTATCACTTCTTGTTACTATCTATTATAGCAACATTTATATATTAACAGTTCGTATCTTTTTTCATCAAGAAATAACAAAAATTGTAAGTGACAAAAATGCCTACTCTTACAAGCCGCATGACTAAGTATGTATTAGCGAAAGACAAAAGCGGGTGGAATAAATCTGCATATAATTCTCGTCTACAGAAGTATGCTATCCAAGGATTAGAAGATCTAACATTGCTTGCTCAAAAGCTTCCAGAAAAACAATTGCAGAAGATCTTTAATGAAAAAACACTTGGCGATTTATTCAAGGCTTTGTTGAACATAAACATATCCGCCAAGGATCATGAAGAATGGAAGGAAATCAAGAAAAACAAAGAGATGCTCATTAAACGTAGACGCCTTCTAAGAATCTGTCGGAAGATTTTGATGCTAATCGGAGACTATAATTTCACTGCGAATTTAGTACCATCTAATTGGAAACCTTGGCTTGGTATGGAATATCCTCCAATTAGTAACTTAAAAGCGATCCTATATACACAACTTAATGACGATGCGTATTAGTTTAGCTTTAAGACTTGGAGGTCGAAATGATGGCAAAAGAATCTAAACACATAGTCAGAAACGATATTACCTCAGCCTACGTTGATTCTCTGAAAAAAGTCGTCAGAAACGGTTATCTTTTTGCCTTAATGACGGAAGTCGAAAGACCGCTTATTGGTTCGATTCAAGTTGAAGATGAACTTGCCCGCTCAGGACTCAATGTCGATAAAGAAATGCATAGGCGTTTTGAAGCTTTTGATTTCAATGGTAAAACGGGTAAGTGGTGGATTGAGAACCGGATACATGAGCTGTTTTCGGGACTTTACCATACAGCTATTTGCAAATATGATCAACTAGACTTTATTCGAGATGCATTGAAGAAGATTGAGACCAGAAAATATACGTGGTGTTCAAATCGTTTGTTATGTGTAACTTTTGACCATACAGATGAACATACTTCTCATTTACACTTGAGCCGACAACCGATCCCTCCATGCTTAACCCTTTTAGATTTTAAGCCTGAGCAACGAAAGCTGCACCTGATAGCATCTTGGAGAGCACAATATTTTGACACAAAAGCCTATGGAAACCTAATATCACTAGCAATGATGCTCAGAAACGTGTGTAAAAATACGGGATTTCAGCCAGGACATGTTATTTCGATAGCAAACAAGGCTATACTCAAAAATAGGACGAACGCAAGAAGATTGGTCAAATCATTACAATCCTAAACTCGTACTTTCACAAAAAGATCTTTTAGCGCGCGCCAAAAAATTATTTTGCTTTTTACTGCAAAAACACGTACGCCCAGGCAAAACGTTTATATCGTCTTATTGACATCCCCTACGTAGGACACTGGAGGGCTATCATATCGAACCAAGTTCATGGAAGGAGGCCTGATTGTCTGGGAAACGATCTAAGTGAAGTTAGAACGAGGATTCCCAAAAGAGCGATGGGATTCATAAATCAACTGGTCGCTCGCGGCTATTATTCAAGTGTAGCAGACTTTGCTCGACAGTCCATATTGGATAAACTCGTTAGCGACTTTGAACTAGGAATCTCGGAATTGGAACCCGATTTGGTCGAAGCCGAGGAGGAAAATGCAAGATCAATAGGTCGGAGGTGAAATAACCTGCCCAAAGACAAATTCAAACGGGAAAGGGAATATCGTAAACGTTCTGCTATAGAGTTTGATAATCTGCATCGGAAAATAATCAGACACCATCCTACCCCTTATGAGTTGCTTGAGAGATTCGGCAAGCCTGCGAAAGAGAACCTCCCTACAAAAACATTTACGTGTGATTGCGGTCAGGAAATCACGGCGACTGGTGATGGTCGAACAGCACGGGAGAGAGTGTGTTGTCCCAGTTGCGACAAGATCTATAAACTACATCCCGGCTATGCGACCAGCAAGGGTGAAATCATCTATTTTGCCAAATAATGGGCACGCCCATCGATTGTATTTTTGAGAACCACTCTATTGATGGAATAGAAAATGAGTGATGTAAGGCAAGGAAAATGGAAATCCAAATATGTTCCTTGGTATCGACTAGTCGAGTCTGTTTTTGGTGGTGATGTTCCACACTTAACAGATGAAGAGATTATTGATTGTGTCTCAAACGAAGACTGGATAATCGTTCCGGTAGCAGGTGAGAAAGACAAGGAGGAGGCAAAGCAAGCACAGCGGCCAAACCTCTTTTTTGAATTGCCTGATGACAACAAGATAACCACTGGAATAACATACGATAAACTCGCCACCGTCGAAAGACTCAGAAATATCATATCATCTTTCAACGAAAACGAAAGAAACGAAATAATAGAAAAACTCACAACTTTGGACGATAGCTTCTTCACCATAGTACATCGGAAAATCAAGGAGTACTATTGGGGACAGTCCCCTACCTATGAAGCAGTCTTTGTCGAGCATTCAAATAGAATGAACTATGAACAACTTGTCGAGGTATTCAAAGTTGTAGACGCAATTATGAATGAACGCTCCATGTTAGAGAAGAAAAAGAAGTACAAGTTGGCTCCTGTAATAAATATAGTTAACGTAAAAACCAATAGAGATGAAAACGACTTCAAAGAGAAGCTGGCAAAGATAAAACCTATTTATGAAATAACCCTCAGAGTGAGAACTCAAGAAGAGTTTGAAAGAGAGACCATTGACCGTAAGATTTCGGAGACAAAAGAAAGACAGATGGCCTTTGCAAAGTACGTCAAGGAACTCAAAGAAAAAAGGAGACAAAACACCATTACTGCAGAAGAATACAGAAGGCTGAGGAGAGATTACCAAAAGCGGCAACGAAAACACTATACTGATTCATAGGATGAATAAGCACCAAAAGCCCAAGGCAGAAAGACTATCTGAATCCTCAATTTGTGTGGAGTCCAACCAAATATTACCAGAAATCTAACAACTCGCCCTAAACCTTTTAAGACCAGAAAACTGAACGTTAAAAACACCTGTGGTGCTACTGAAATGCCGATTCCTTCCTATTCTGGAGAGACATGTGTTGCTTTTCTTGACATTTCTGGCTTCAAAAAAATGATGGAAAGAGGGATCAGGGCGGAAGAGACGCTGAACAAATTCTATAATACAATCTTCGTTATTGGAAGCGAGTTCAACCCTTCTCCGTCTGTTCGTGCTGCAAACACAGGCCATGTGCGGAGTTTAGTTGTCTCTGACTGCGCAGTTATTTTTGTTGATAATATACAATTGGGCAAAAACAAAATGCGAGATCTGGAGTCCGTTTTAAGATTTGTCAAAAGAGTTAATCAGGCTCTAATTACTCCGAATCCAAGTCCGCCAATAATGACAACCTGCTCTATAGACTATGGTCGTTTCAAATATCAGGATCGAATCGAATTTAGAGGCATAGGAAAAGCTTACTTCTTCGGTCAACCTTATGTTAATGTTTTCTTGGATAACGAGAAGTTGAAGAACAAGCCAGGTTATTGTAGGATATTAAGAAATAGACTAAGAACCCCCGACAACCTTCGCAGGAATCACCCTTTTTCACTACTTCAGAGAGAAGAGAACTACAACTACTTCTATTGGATGCTCGATAGTCTCGACCATTTACCTCAGTTCAAGAGAAGATATGAGGACATCTCCCAAAGTGTGTACCCACAAATGATCTCATTACTGCAAAGGGCAGCGCAGAAGTCCAATGCGCGCGCCTAATCGCTATAATGAAAGTATATCGTCTTAGCGGTTTTTACTTCGATCAGCAAATGTGGAGGACTTTGGATTCTACTTAATTGGTTAAATCCGTCGTTATCAGTAAGTACTGCAGCAGTTCCTAAATCGTAGTTAAAAAGAGCCTTGGGGAGATCTGTTCCTCCGTTTCTGGGTAGATCAAGCAATTCTTGAAGACTAGATTCAGCTTTTGCCCACTCTCTCCTAACTGCTGTGTCAGTCGCCAACAATCTAGCATGAGGAGAAAAATCAATGACCATTTGGAGCAGCTTAAGAACACCTTTCTCCGTGAGAAGTTTCTCCATAGAAGCTGAAATATCCACGCCAATAAGGTCAAAGGGCATAGCGGCAGCATGTTTCGTGGTTTTTCCTTTCGCAATGGGTTTAGGAAGGGATTGGAATAGCATTAGTCTAAAATTCTGAATCTCCTCTACTTTGCTTGGCATGAAATTGCCAATGGAGAAGGTTCTGCCTCTTACCTTTTTTTCAACAAGACTCAAGACTTCATCAGGTGTCTCTCCATAGTTCACCAAGAGAATTTTTGCATTTGGTTTTCCCTTAGCATAATCTGTAAGTGCGTCTGCGAAACTCTTTGGTTTTGCCTTGAGGTATTGTTTGCATTCTATTGCAGTAACCGTTTGAGAAGGAGAGGTGACAGGTTCGAAAGTCAGTGAGTAGTCAGGTTGAATATTTCTTTTCCGTCCTTTACCAATGGGATTAGCTAAGGGTGAACGCAATTCACTCCAAATATGAATTCTCCCCTTCTCAGTTTCAATAGTTCCAACATGAGTTCCAGAAAACTTGAGAACTAACTCTCCATCTACATGATGAATGGTTCGATCATAATTCTCCATTGCTTGATCTATCTGTGTTAGAACCCAAGTTTGATAAAGTTCATGACGCTTATTCCAAATGGGAAGCTTTAATATTTCATTCAGTTCCTTTAGAAGGTCTTTTCTTTTAACTTCTCCACAAGGAAGAGTGGAAAAGAGGTTTCTAACCTTCGCAATCGTGGATTGGATTCTCTCCATCTTTTCATTTGAAGGTTTTAGTTTCTCCATAAAGCCGATTAGACCACTAAGCATAGCTTCAGGCCACTTATCATTGTCTAATAGGAAAAGTGTTTCTACAGTCCAATCTTCAAACCCAGGAAGTTCCTTGGAAAGTCTTAAAGATTCATAAGAGTTTGTGTCTCTCTCAGACATATCAGAATTCTGCTTACGTTTCAAAGAATTCTGAGATATCAGCTGGTATTGTTTAATTAAATCAGCACGATTTGAGCCGTACCTTCTGCACTCAAAAACAATGGTCGCCCAAACCCGCCAAACTCTCTGAATCCAGAAGTCAATTTCATTTATGCCTGTTATTGGAAAGATTGGTAGTGGATGGTTGAATTCCCCCTTTTCCGTGTAAAGAGACAACCAATTCTTTGCTTCAGCATGTTGAGGTGTATGATGCCAAAACTCTCTAAATATTTCAGCAAGATTCCATAATGAATTGACGGTCCAACCATAGATAGTTATACATCGATAGATCGCTCTATATTTCAAAATTGTCTCTCGAAAATGTTTAATGTCAAATCCCAAATCTTCAGGACCTTTCCCAAAATTGAAAAGGATCTTCATCGCTCTATTTGTCTCTTTCACACCATGCATATAGAAAAACACACATAGATCACTCATCATCTGGGCATATGGCTGGATAGCTCGGAAAAAGGCACCTATGAAATGTTCAGGAGAGATGTTTCGCTTCTTAAGTTCTACTTTTATATCTTTGCAGGGTGACGGAATGTTTAATAACTCACGAAGTTTTTTGACGATGTACGAATCATATTTCTTAATGTCAAGACCACCTTCTGTCACCAGGAGATCCCAGATTTCCCAGGAAGTAGCCATACAATCAAAAAAGGGTTCCTCGTTTTCGTTAGGTAGGGTCATCAAGAGCACCGCCTAATATCTATTGGTCTTTATACAAAAGACTTGGCATGTCTCCTAACGTGCGCGCGCGCCTCGATACCACCAGAAGCGCATCCAAAGAATCTGTTCTGCGCGCGCAGTTTGTAAACTTTCATCAAGACTTCTCCAAATCCACAATACCCTCTGAAACCCACATCATAACAACGCACACGCGCTTTATCAAGGAAAAAAGAAAAAAGAGAGAGCTTAGGCATCCAGAACTTCTTGGATTTCTTCTGTAGTGATGGCTCTCTGTAAATAGCGACTCAAAACCTTGGCTAAGGCTTCGCTTAACTGTCCGTTAGATTCACTAGCCCCGTAAATGACTAGTTCTTTCATGGCTTTTGTGTAATGTTTGCGTAGCTTTGCGATAGGTGGAAGCGAATAAGTCTTGCCTTGAGCGCCTCTTGGAATGCGACCTTGTAATCTGTCAACCCAGTTCACTGGAACTCCTGCATCTTCTAAAATCACCTGAAACCGCTTTCTGAATAAGTGTGCATGTAAATCATTATCTCGTAGAAATTGTTGGTTAGTGTCTCTTCCGTTGTTAAAGATTTTTGTTTTATCTGTCCGGTTACGCTTCTTAGCCAAGACTATTTTTAGAAGTTTTACCGCATCGCTACAGATGAAACTTGGATAGGTTTTTCCTTTCTTTCTACTCTGTTGTTTAAGCCATACTGAAGCTGGAATAACCCCAGTTTCTAAGTCGTCTTTTACGTCTCCATAAGTTAGGTTTTGAACAGCGCCGATTCTTCCGCCGCTCTCCGCGAGAATCATTATGGCTAATCTGGTTTCTATTTGGGCTTGCTCGCATAAGTTTCTAATCTTCTCGCTACTTAGCTTCTCAACCGCCCTTCTGTCTTTGACTTCGTTTTGGACGTCATAGCCTGGGTCAGTACAGCCTAGAGGGCAATAGTTGTGCTTGTAGAAGCTCTTCATCTTTCGGAAGTAGTTAATGGCTGTTCCTGTTGCCATCTCGGCAAGATGGCTATGGATTCTAAGAACTGTATCTTCAGCTTCGCTTCTGATTCTTGGGTCAGGGCTGGCTACCTGTTCAACTCTCTTGTTGATTAACTGGTCAGGTGTTTTCCCTGTTTCCTTGCAGTGGATTTTTAGTCCCCACCTGAAACATGCTTCCGCATAAGTCTTGGTTTTTAGCTTCTCAACCCAACGCTTAACCGATTCTTGTTGGCTCCAACCATACTTAGCTAGGAGTTCTTTACGCCAACTATTTGTTTTTTCCATTTATTTTTCACCTCTTTTTAAGGCTCTTTCTGGCCTTCTTGGGCAGTAAAATCCTAAGCTGGAGTTAGGAATTTAGTTAAAGATGTTATAAAAGCTGATAAATAGCCGTCTTCTTATTGCCAACCATGGGAGAGCAGTTAAAAATCGCGTGCGGAGTATTCGGGGCTGTAAACTTTCAAAAACAACCCATATTCCCTTACATATACTGGGGTTTGAGGGCGCAAAATCATAGGGGCCACCAGTCACACGGTTTCCTCACATACAACAATGGAAAATTTCACGTTTACAGAAGCTTAGACCTCGTGCCAAAAATAAAAACGAGCGCAATCCAGGAATGGTTTGGACGGCTGCCCGGACATGTAGGCATCGGAAACGTTAGGTACACAACCTCTGGAAAAACAGACGAAAAATCATTAATAATGGGCACACAGCCGGTCACAGCATCAAAGAACGGATTCAAACTGGCTGTTTCCTTTAATGGAAACGTTGTTAACACCTTCCGGCTTAAAAAGGAAATAAGCAAAGAATTCCCGGGCTTTTCTTACGAATGTGATGCAGACCTAATCTGCCACAAACTCCTAATCGAACTAATAAAGGGCAAAGATTTAGCTTCAGCGGTTGAAACGTGCATGGAAGAAATCGAAGGAGCCTTCTCAGCGGCTGGCATAACAAAGGACGGAAAAATCTTCGCCTTCAAAGACCCCCACGGAATAAGACCATTATGTGCCGGCCACAGCGAAGACCACTCAACATACGCCTTCTCATCAGAAACAGCCAGCCTAGACATAAACGGCTTCGAAAGAGATTTTGAAATAGAACCCGGCGAACTCGTGACAGTTTCAAAAGGTGGCCTCAAAAGAGAAAAGCTAGTTAACAATAGACGGAAAGCCTTTTGCGCATTCGAGTTCGCATACTTCGCAAGGCCAGATTCACGCTTTGACGAGAAATACGTTTATGAAATCCGCGAAGAGTTCGGAAGAAACCTCGTTAGGGAGAATTCCGACATCGTTAAGGATGCAGACATGATTCTTTCCTTGCCTGAAACAGGCAATGACTCAGCCTTAGGGGTTCACGAGGAATCAGGCCTAAGATGGGAGAAGGCCTCCCGTAGACACCGTTACGTAACAGAAAGAGCTTTCATTCTGGTTAATAGAGAGCGATATTCAACGATCGACAAGAAAATCAACATCCTAGCACCAAAAGTTAAGGGAAAACGAGTCATAGTAACAGACGACAGCATAGTCAGAGGAGACACAACAAAAGTCATAGTGGAAAAACTGCGCAAGATGGGAGCCAAAAAAGTGTACCTATTCATAACTTTTCCACGAATAATCGGACCATGCTTTTACGGAATAGACATGGCAACATACGGGCAACTCATAGGCTCAAAGCACAGCTCCGAAGAAATAGCAAAAATCGTAGGCGCAGACGCTGTATGCTATCAGTCAATTGAAGGCTTCGTAGGAGCAACGGGCTTCAGCCGAGACCAGCTATGCTTAGGATGCATAACATGCAAATACCCAACGCCCCTAGCCCAAAAGATAGCAGACGAAATGAAGAAGAGATTTCTGGAAGGCTATGAGGAAACAGGAAGACTATACGAGATAGCAGAAGCTGTCGAAAAAGCATAGCGGCAAAACAAATTAAGATTCTATGCCCCTTGTAATTTGATGGGTCGATTATGGAGAAAGTAGGCATATTAGTCGTTTCTTACGGTGCAAGAGCCACAGCCATGATTGACGCCTTCACACGAAGCATAAACTATGATGTTGAAATCTACGTTGCAGACAAACAGCGAAACCCCTTTAACGTAAAAAAATCCGTCAAGCACGTTGTCATACCAGACCTAAACGTGCAGGAAATCTGCAAATTCGCAGAAACCAACAAAGACAAAATAGACTTCGGCATAGTCGGTCCAGAAAAGCCGATAATAAACGGCGTACGTGACCTCGTTGAAGAACGAACAGGCATACCTATAATTTGCCCCAGAAAGGAATACGCGATAGAGGCAAGCAAAGTTGCCCAGCGACTATTATTCCAAGAAATCGTGCCAGAAGTAAACCCACGCTTCAAAATTTTCAACCCAAACGACTATAAAAGCCAAGAAGAAGTTAAAAAAGCTGTTTACAGTTGGCTTGTTGAACTTGAAAACAAGGCTGTCGTCAAGCCAGACAAGCCAGCGGCTGGAAAAGGCGTTGGCGTATGGGGAGACCACTTCACAACCCGCCAGCAACTCTTCGAACATTTTCAGGCAGACTTTCAACACGGCTCAGTCATAATAGAAGAAAAAATTGAAGGAGAAGAATCCAGCTTCCAAGCCCTCTGCGACGGCAAGCACCTAGTGCCTCAGCCAGAAACGAGAGACTACAAGAGAGCCTTCGACGCCGACAAGGGACCAAACACTGGCGGCATGGGCTCCTACAAAAACGTTGGCGAAGTGTTACCCTTCATGACAAGTGCGGACAGAACCAAAGAAATAGAAATCGTCAGTAAGATTTTTGAAAAATGGAAAGTCGCGGACGACCAAGCCCTAAGGGGAATACCCTTTTACGTAGCCTTCATCCACACAGGCGAAGGACCAAAAATCCTTGAAAACAACAGCCGCCCGGGAGACCCAGAAATACAAAACATCCTACCGATATTAAAAGACGATTTCGTTGATGTTTGCTTCAAAATCCTAGAGGGAAACCTAACACACGTCGAATTGGAAAAGGCTGCAACCGTGGTAACCTACAAGGTTCCACCAAACTACGGCGGATACATGAGCACTTTTCCAAACCTTGTAAATAAAATTGAAATAGGCAAGCCAGTCGACCTGACAAATGCTTACGAGCTGAGCAGAAAATATGGCGAAAGAATCCGTGTTTATCCAGCATCTATGGAGCTGCGTGACAGCGAAACCTATGCTCTTAAATCCAGAGCCGTATGCGTGGTGGGTATAGGCGACAGCGTCGAAAGAGCAAGGGAATTTTCTTTGGAAGGCATAAACGCCATAAAAGGCGCAGCATTGTGGCATAGAACAGACATAGCATCAAAGCAGCACATAGAAAGGAGCATAAGACACGTGGAGGAGTTAAGGCGGCGTAAACAGTGAAAAAAGCTTTTATCTCAGACTGTGAAGGCCCAATCTCCAAAAACGATAATGCCTTTGAAGTAACATCCCATTTCGTTCCGAATGGAGACAGGCTATTCACTGTAATAAGCAGATACGATGATGTACTCGCAGACATCTTAAAAAAGCCTGGCTACAAGGCTGGCGACACTTTAAGGCTTATCATACCCTTTCTAAAGACTTATGGCGCAACAGACCGAAAAATGCGGGAGTTTTCAGCTCAAAGTCTCGTTTTAATTCAATGTGTAAAGGACACGTTACAATATACGAGAAATATCGCTCACACCTTTATCGTTAGCACGAGCTACGAACACTACATAAGAGCGCTATGCCAAACCCTAAACTTTCCATATGAGAACACTTATTGCACAAGGCTCAGCATCGACAAATATCGCATAACAGAAGAAGAGAAAAACAAATTGAAAGAGCTTGCAAAAGAAATCTCACAGATGCCGGTAATCGAAATCCCCTCAGAGGCAAAATCCCTAAACGACTTTTCAGAAAAACACCGAAAAACAATCCAGCGGCTTGGCGAGATTTTTTGGAAAGAAATAGCAAACATGGAGTCTGGGAAAATCTTCCACGAGGTTAACCCTATAGGCGGTAGAGAAAAGGCTGATGCTGTAAAGGATGTAACTGAACGAGTAGGTGTCGATTTAGCAGATGTTATGTATGTTGGCGATAGCATAACAGACGTGGAAGCCTTTAGACTTGTAAAAGAAAACGACGGGTTAGCGGTCTCGTTTAACGGTAACCAATACGCCGTAAGAAACGCTGAAATAGCGGTTTTATCTGAAAACAGCATTGTGACATCAATAATTGCAGATGTTTTCTGCAGATTGGGAAAACAAGAAACTATAAGCATAGTGGAAGACTGGAACCGTGAAGCACTGAAGAAAAGCTTAGCTAGTCCAGTCTTGCTTGAGCGCCTCTTCGAGCTATATCCAAAAGAATTGCCTAAAGTTAAAATAATAACAAGCGAAAATATGGAGGTTCTGGCAAAGGAAAGCAGCGAATTTAGAAAAAAAGTTAGAGGTGAAGCAATAGGGAGACTGGGATAAATGATCAAGAAAGCTTGGATAGAAGACACCTATGCAGAAGTTTTTGACGGTCTCTATTGCCGGGTTATCGTCACTGCAGATGACGAAGAAATGTTAAAGAGGGCGGCCGAAGATGCGACCGCAACACCGTCAGGGGTTATAGGCAGAGTTGACAGCGGAATTGAAAGATGGCTGAGTGAAGAAGAAACACCCGACAAGCGAAAAGGAGTAGTTTTACAATTTTGGAAAGGGTTAGATAAAGGAAAGCCTTTAGAGGATTTGGTTAGGCGTTTTGAAAAAGAGCTTGCTTACCGGATTCGTCAAGACGTTCTCGTTAAGCCTTTCACGTCGATCTTTGATGCCTTATCTGTAAGACCTGAAGGAAAAATAGATATGATGGAAAGAGTTGGGCATTGTGGAGACGGGTTTGAGTGGCAAGAACAGCTTTATGGACGTAACATGATTGTTGTTCCAATCATGGTGCCTGACTTTCTCATAGAACGCTATATCGGCTATGCACGAGGAATATCCGGCGGCAACTTCTGGTACATGTGTGAAACGAAGAAAGCGGTGATGGATGCTGGGAAAAAAGCGCTAGAAGCCATAAGCCAGATCGATGGCGTAATAACTCCCTTTGACGTTTGCTCGGCTGGTTCAAAACCTGAAACACGTTTCCCACAGATAGGACCGACAACAAACCATCCGTACTGCCCATCTCTAAAACAGAAACTAGGCAATGCATCCCAAGTGCCTGAAAACGTGAACTACATTCCGGAAATAGTAATCAACGGAGTTTCAACGCGAGCAGTGAAAGAAGCCATGAAAGCCGGCATAGAAGCGGCCTTAAGCGTTGACGGCGTAGTAAAGATCTCAGCGGGTAATTACGCTGGAAAACTGGGCGATTACAAGATATATCTACGCGAGCTGTTTCCATGACCCGTTTTGACGTAGTTGGATTCGGCGCCCTCAATGTAGATAAACTCTTTAAAGTTAACAAAATAGCCATTGCAGAGGAAGAAAGCTTCGTAACAGATTTTAAAGAGGCATGCGGTGGCTCAGCAGCCAACACCACAGTGGGCTTGGCAAGGCTTGGCTGCAAAGTGGGCTTTATTGGAAAAGTGGCTGACGATAGAGAGGGCAGAATGCTATTGAAGGATTTTCGCAGAGAAGGTGTAGATACAAGTGGCATAACAGTAGCAAAGTGTGGCAGAAGCGGAACAGCAATGGGTTTCGTGGATGAAAAAGGCCAGAGGGCATTGTACGTGGACCCGGGTGTAAATGACACGATAGAATTTAAAGAAACAAACAAGGAATACGTCTTCAAAACTAAATTTCTGCACTTAACATCTTTCATTGGGGAAAAATCCTTTCAAGCCCAGAAAAACCTTATCAAAACGCTTCCTAAAAATGTCAAGATAAGCTTTGACCCTGGAGAATTATATGCAAGAAAAGGAGCCACTCTAGAGCCGATAATAAAAAAGACGTTTGTTTTAATGCCACACGCGAAGGAACTTGGGCTATTAACAGGCACAGCCGACTATAAGAAAGGCGCAGACATTCTGTGCAGAAAAGGCGTGAAAATAGTTGCCGTTAAACTCGGCAGCAAAGGCTGCTACATAACGGATGGAAAAGAAAAACATCTAATAGAGGCATTTAAAGTGAAGGTTGTTGACACGACTGGTGCTGGCGACGCCTTTTGTGCGGGCTTCCTTTACGGCTTAATATCCGGCAAAAGCCTTTACGAATGTGGGAGAATAAGTAATTTTGTTGCTTCGAGGTGCATAATGAAAATGGGAGCGAGAACAGGGCTTCCACATCTTGAAGACTTAGAACTTCTTCACTAAATACTCGATTAGGCTTTCAAAGATTAGTTTTCCATCACCGTATTGTGGCATTCGCGCTCGTCTAGTCCAGTCTGGTTGCTGCCACCAGTAGAAGGCTCTTTCAGGATGCGGCATCAAGCCGAATATTGTTCCTTCCCGATTGCATACGCCCACTATGTCATGGAAAGAACCGTTCGGGTTTGTTGGAAACCGTCCTTCAGCATATACACCGTTTTTCTTGCAGTATCTGAAAACCAGCTGGTCATTCTCATAAAGCCTTTTTAAATACTGCTTC
>JAOUJL010000332.1 GCA_029883255.1 Candidatus Bathyarchaeota archaeon
GGATCCTTGTATACGGTCATGAGCATTCCAGGCCACGGTTTCTTTATTATAATGTAGCCTCTTACTCCGGGAGGTACGGGTTTTCCCTTTTCATCTACCACTTCGGCGTCTATTCCAGGTAGCGGGTATGTTGCGGAGCCTGGTTTCAGTGGAACTAATCCTATGCCTGGTGCTGGTGAGATCATTATGCCTCCGGTTTCTGTTTGCCACCAAGTGTCTACTATGGGGCATCGTTCTCCGCCTATAGTTTTGAAGTACCACATCCACGCTTCTGGGTTTATTGGTTCTCCAACGGTTCCTAGGATTGTTAGGCTGCTTAGGTCATGTTTTTTGATCCATTTTTCGCCGAGACTCATGAACATTCTTATTGCTGTGGGCGAGGTGTAAAGGGTTGTTACTTTGTATTCTTCAATTATCTTCCACCAGCGGTCGGGCTGCGGATAGTCGGGGGCTCCCTCATATACGACTATTGAGGCTCCGTTTATCAAGGGTGCATAGACGATGAAGCTGTGTCCGGTTACCCATCCTACGTCGGCGGTGCACCAGTATACGCTGTTTTCCTGTATGTCAAAAACTGATTTGTAGATGGAGTTTATGTAGACCAGATAGCCTCCTGTGCTGTGAACTATACCCTTCGGTTTCCCCGTGGTTCCAGAAGTGTAGAGAATAAAGAGGGGATGAGTGCTCTCAACGGGTAAGGGAGGAACAGCTTTTTCTATGTGCTTTGCAGCCTCGTGATACCACAGGTCTCTGTCTTCCTTCATTTTGATTTCGTGACCCGTTCTCTTTACAACAATTACCTTCTCCACTGACGGCGTGTTTTCCACGGCCTCATCAACTATTTCTTTTAGTTTGATGATTTTTCCTCTTCTGAAGCCCCCGTCTGCCGTTATGACAACTTTAGCTTCAGTGTGGTTTATTCGGTCCGCGAGAGCCTGTGCACTGAATCCGGAAAAGACCACAGTGTGTATTGCGCCTATTCTGGCGGTTGCCAGCATGGCTATAATCATTTCAGGTATCATGGGTAGATAAAATGCTACGCGGTCTCCGTCCTTTACGCCCATTTCTTTGAGGGCAGCCGCTAACTTGTTCACTTCTGTGTAGAGTTGTGAGTAGCTTAGTGTCCTTTTTTCGCCGTTTTCTCCTACCCAATATATGGCTACTTTGTTTCTTCTCCAAGTTTTTAGGTGTTTGTCGACGCACAGGTAGCAGGCGTTTATCATGCCTCCGGGGAACCATTTTGCGAAGGGTATGTCCCAGTCGAGCACTCGATCCCATGTGCTGAACCAATCGAGTTTTCTTGCTTCTTGCTCCCAAAACTCTTCTATATCATCCAAGGATTTTCTGTATGTATCCATATACCGTTTTATAGGCCAGTATCTTAATTCAACTGGAAGAGAATCCATTTTCATACTATCAACCATCTTATCTTTTCGTGCGAACACAAAATGTTCCAGCAATATATCCTTTGTGGAATCCAATGTAGAAAAGACAGCGATCAATTTTGCTGTTTTATGCTGAAGGACAGGTCTTATAATGAAATGCTTGTGTGATTGGCGGGCCCGCAGGGATTTGAACCCTGGGTTTCCGGCTCCGAAGGCTTGCGCGCCACCATTTTCAGGTGACTCGACGCCTTATCCAAACTAGGCTACGGGCCCTATCGAGAATAGATGTTAGAATGGTGATTAAAGTATAACGGCAGTTCACTCTTTCGGGTGTTGTGAATTTTTCGGTTTGTGGCTAATGGTTAGCCTGTTTTGGGGGATGCGGAGAAAATCCTTTAATAAATGGAATATTTTATGGTGTGTTTATGGGCTTGTAGCTCAGTTTGGCTGGAGCGTTCGGCTGATAACCGAAAGGTCGAGAGTTCAAATCTCTCCAGGCCCACTTTTACTTTCACCAAATCACTTCA
>JAOUJL010000064.1 GCA_029883255.1 Candidatus Bathyarchaeota archaeon
TCTCTTCATAGATCGGCGTCTTTCTGAACCGTTTTGGTAGTTCCGCAAGCCTTTTGGGCCCCATGGTTCTTCCACGAGGTAGAGCGCCGAACCGTTCAGCAACAAACTTCATCTTGGAGGCAAAGGGGAAGCGTGCCTTGAGATAATCGTTAAACGCTTGCTCCACCTCTTCTTCTGTTAACTCGAAAAGGAGACACTGAATCTTTTCAAGATCATTAAATTCTGCTTTTCGAGGCATCTCGACCAGAATTCGGTAACCGTCGTTCCACCAGCCAGTTATAAGCTCATGATCTGAAAGAATAGAGTCAAAAATGCAACCTAAAGTTCGATTCACAACCTCTCCAAAACACGCGTGGATGACTACGTATTTGTCAAAAGCTTCAATGAGAATGTGATTGTTAGTCGGAAGAGGAGCGCCCCGCGTTAAATGTTCATGAATCTCTTCGACGGGATTTAGCAATGTCGATCCATTAGTGGAAAGCTCTTTTGCAAGTTTTTCAGCCACGACCTTGACGTTTTTCTCTCGGTTCAACTCCCTAGCAATGTCTCTTCGAAGTCTGCCTACTTGCTGAGCGAGAGTAAGTGGCACTGGAAGAATTTCGCCATCCCAGCCGGGGATTGCTGCCATAAGGTCCTCGGAGGGGACTACGTAAACGTTACCTGTTTCATCTTCTATCTGGACGATTCGCCACACCTTGCCTCGGCATATGAAATTGAGTCCTACTCGTGCTCTAAGGGCCACGAACTCATCACCGAGGGTACCAATGCGGTGGTCTGAGAGTATGTCTATGATGGGATATCGTCTTTCGTCAGGAATCATGGATAGGTTCTCGTAATAATACAGCCTAGTTCTTCGCGTCTTGTTCAATGTGTTTCCTTCAATTCGTAATTCTCTCAACCTATGTAGATAATTTACAACATCTAAAAGTTTAGCTTTAGAGAGATTTCGATACGGGTATGCTCGACGCAAAATTTCAAAAACTTGATTAGCAGTCGTTCTTCGTTGATCTAGCAATATTCCAGCAATCTGATGTGCCAACACATCCAATGCGTTTTCATGTATAGATATCGGTTCTAAGCAACCTTTGTAGGCCTGTTGTGTGGCGGCCACTGCTTCTAGTGTGTCGTCAGACGACGCTGTGATGATTACACCCTTCGAGGTAAGATCTAATTTATGTCCGCTTCTCCCCACGCGTTGAATCAAGCTGGTTACTTGGCGCGGGGACAAGTATTGAATGACCAAGTCTATGTGTCCAATGTCAATTCCTAGCTGCAGAGTGCTGGTGCATACAATTGCCTTGAGAACCTTCGCTTTAAACTCGTCTTCAACGCGGCTTCTTTCTTCTCTGGATAAGGATCCATGGTGAACTGCTATGCTGGATGTGAGTTGGTTGAATTTGTGTCCGAGCATTTCAGCGTTTGTTCGAGCGTTGACGAAGATTAAGGTGGAAGCGTGGTTTTTCACTAGGTTTAATATTCTTCTTATCCTTGCTGCGGCCTCGGGGGCTGTTCTCAGTTTTTGGGCCATATCGTAATCTAGATCTGCAGGGACCGAGTTTTCCACGATATATTGGTAACCCTTCGGCAAAGGCACTGTAATCACTTTGATGGGCCGATTTGTTCCAGCAATAAATTTTGCCACTTTTTGGGGGTTGCCGACGGTGGCGGATAAGCCGACTCTTTGAAACTCCTTTCCGGCGATTTCATTCAGTCTTTCTAATGCAACTGTGAGCTGGACTCCACGTTTGTCCTCCGCGATCTCGTGAACCTCGTCTACAATGACATACCGAACATGGCTGAGATGCCTTTGCATACGTGAGCCTGGCAGGATAGCCTGGAGAGTTTCTGGAGTTGTTACAAGCATATTAGGTGGGCGGAGTGCTTGTCTTCGACGGATCTTGATTTCAGTGTCGCCATGCCGCACTTCTGCTGAAATGTCGAGGTGAAATGCCCAATCGGATAAGCGTAGTATCATGTCACGATTGAGTGCACGCAGCGGCGTAATGTAGATGATAGATATTCCTTTCTTGTTTTGTTGCTGAATGAAGTTGGAGAGAATAGGGAGAAGAACCGCCTCGGTTTTTCCGCTCCCCGTTGGCGCGATTAATAAAACATTTTCTCTTTTTAGAATGGGTGGGATAGCCTTAACCTGTGGAGTAGTGGGTTCAGAGAATCCTAACTGGGTTAAAGCATTACGCACTGGTTTTGCAAGCAGATTAAAAACGTCAGAGTCCATCGGCATTTTTTCTTCTGTCAAATTGTTGATCGCCCCTCACTCGGTAGCTGCTCTCATAGAGCCCAAGTATGGGCGAATTAAAAATTGTTTTGGAGCGATTCAACCGCTATTAAGCACGATGAGAGTTAGCACTACTGTAATGAGAGGAAAAGTGTTGGAAATTCGAAAGGTGGTTTGTTCTATTCCTGAGACCTGCTTAAGTAGACCCAAAGTACTAGCATAATAGTGGTCAGCAAGGCGCCGGCAAGCCCTGATATCATCCACTCTGCATGGAGTACGTTTGGAAAAACCGCTAGTAGCCAAGGCCAAACCATGTGATAGAGAAAGTTGGCGGCGATTCCCGCAATGAAACCCAACAAGGCAAAGGTCCCAAGCACTTTTATTCTTTCACTCATTTTAGTCACTGGGTTTAACATTCTAAATTTCGTGCTTTTTAGCCTAACTTACACAATTCTGTCTATTAATGCAAATTCGCCTAGCCTTCATTTTCATATCGGATTTAAAGCTCAAAACGGAAAGAAAACCCAGATATACGCTTAGAGATATACTCATATGTTCTCTACATGTTAATAACGTAATAATACGCTTAAAGAGCCACTCATTTGAGAGGAAATAAAAATGCCAGACAAATTTGTTAAACGATGGGGAGAAGGATACAATCAAACACCGATTACCACAAAAATCAAAGAAGCCGTTCGCCCTCAAGGTCCATTGAAACCGCGCCTGGATTTTGCGATCAGACGCATCGACATGCAAGTTCAAAAACTAGACAAAGCATCCGACCGATTCTCAGACCGTGACAAATCGATTTTTACACGAATCGTTGATGCATACACCAAACATGACACGCCACGTGCCAACGTCTTCGCTAGCGAATTAGCCGAAATACGCAAAATGGAAAAAATGATAATGCACGCAAGGCTCGCCTTAGAGCAGATTGTCCTGAGGTTAAGAACAGTTTCGGAGCTTGGCGACATAGTCACCACGCTTGCTCCAGCAGTAGGTGTGCTACGTAGCATTCAAACAGGGATGGCCAATATCTTTCCGGAAGCAGAAAAGGAATTTGGACACATTGGAAACATGCTCAGCGGGATAATCGTAGACGCTGGCCAGACTACAGGGTTAAACCTAGACTTTGAAGCGTCAAATGAAGATGCACAGAAGATTCTAACTGAAGCAGCCACAGTTGCGGAACAGAAGATTAAAGAAAAGTTCCCTGAGTTGCCTGCAGGCATACCATCAATAGGCGAGGAAGCCCCAACTGAAATCGGATGATCTCACCAATGGATGAACAGCTATAGAAGGTGAAGTTATGCCAAATCCTTCTTCCAACCCCTTTCTATTTGTCGGCAAGACTGTTAGTGACGAATATGGACGTCAAATTGGGCGAATCGCATCATTCATGGTTAGCCCAGATGGGCGCATTAATACAGTTTTTGTCGAGCATGGAGACGGAGAATTTCTTCGCTACCCGAACACTCAGTTCAAAGTGAATGGTAGCAACATCATAATCTTGCCCACTGTTAAATTGAAAGTGAAGACACTCTGCGATGAGATACCGCTAATCTGGCGAAAAGATCAAGCGTTGAAAGAACTCTCGGAAAAGAAACGTGTTTCAACGGAAATGTTTAACGATATTCACAAAAGCTTTGAAGGTGCGTTAAATCAACTGAAAGCGGATGCGCAAACCACCATAGATGATATAGATAAACAGATCGAGAAGTGTGCTCAGCAGACTAACGATCTTCACTCAGCTTTAGTAAACCTGGAAATTGAACGTGAAATTGGCAGAATTGATGACGAATCATATCAAACGGCTATGGGTATGATACAGCAAGGTTTGAAACAGGTCAATGCTGAAAAGACTGATCTTGACGCAATGAGAAACAAATTATCCAACATAGTTCTTGGAGATACATCTATAACTTCGGTAGAAAAGAAGACGGAAAAAGAAGCCCGATCTCCTCAGGCTACGACTCTTCCCGAACCACCAGTTGTAGTTCACGTGAAACCGAGTTCTTAAAATCCGACGCAGACAGGATGGGCGGGGACGGTGTTCAAGAAGGTTTTTCGCTCCCCTCCACTTGAAGATCGTATTCTTCAAGCAATGCGAAAACTAATGATTCAACATGTCAGACTGGAAAAAGTAAGTTTTAGATTACGTCAAAGGGACAGAATGTTATTTGCAAAATGCACTATGGCAATTAAAAATCAAAATCAAGAGCGGGCAATGATTTTTGCTAACGAATCCGCTGAAGTTAGAAAACTGATTACTATCGTTGTGCAAACCGACCTAGTCATAGAACGAGTAATTCTAAGACTTGAAACCATCAAAGAATTGAACATCATAATGGTGGATCTAAAACCTGCGCTTAAAGTCCTTGAAAATGTCACAAAATGTATTGATGGAATAATGCCTGATGTTTCATCTGAACTAGGAAAGGTGAACGATGCCATCAGTGAGACTCTAGTCACAACCAACATCAGTTCCCCGCATCTGACCATGCCACTCGAAGTAAAGACCCCTGGTGGTGAAAAAATACTTGAAGAAGTCTCCACGCTTCTTGAGCAAAGGTTAAGGGAGAAGCTTCCTGAACCGCCTGTCGCCGTCACTGTCACAGAGAGAATTGAACCTGTAGAAAGTCCAAAACAAATGGTTGCTCTTGCCACTGGCTGTTCAGAAGTTTATAGAGAAAAAGACCCTCAAACCTGTGTGGAAATGAAACGCGTTTCATTCACAATTCAACATTCATCATCGTTGGAGGACGCACTACTGGATTATATTAAGAGTCATGAAAATCAAATTGATGTTAATCAATGCGCGCTAGAATTGAATATCTCATCTGAAGACGTGGAGAAGACACTAGAAAATCTGGGCGCGCAGAGAAAGATAAGGGTTGAACAGTGTGATCAATTATGAGTGCATCTCAAGAACTTGAAAAAGCAGCGAAGAATTATGCAGTTGAAGCCATCCGCCTTGATAAACAGGGCGCCAAAGGAATGGCTATCACTATGTATCAGAAAGCCATTGAAACCCTCCTAAATCTTGCTCAGCTATACCCTGACTACAACTTGAACAAAGTTTACATTCAGCGGGCAATGGCGTATCAAGAAAGAGTGAAGGCTCTGCAAGGTGTTGGGTCTATGGAGCCACGGGGAGAACGAAAACCAGGCGTAACGGCAACACCTTCACAAGGAGAGAAAGTAAGCTACGATGAGCTTGTGCTCAAAGAAAAACTCGATGTGAGATGGGGGCAAGTTGTGGGTTTAGAGACGGCAAAGAAGGCAATTAAAGAAGCAATCGTTTATCCAGTTCAGAGGCCAGACTTGTTCCCGTTAGGCTGGCCAAGAGGAATCCTCCTATTCGGTCCACCTGGATGCGGAAAAACATTAATAGCTGCGGCTGTGGCCACAGAGATCGATGCGGCGTTCATCTCAGTGGACGCCGCGTCTATCATGTCAAAGTGGCTGGGGGAAGCAGAACAGAATGTTGCTAGACTCTTTGGCTCGGCAAGAAAGTCAGCTAACGAGGGACATCCCGCCATAGTCTTCATCGATGAGCTTGATTCACTAATCGGGATGCACTCAAACGAGGTTGGAGGCGAAACTAGGGTGCGTAATCAATTCCTTAAAGAGATGGATGGTATAGTAGACAAGGGTAAAAATCTCCATATGTATGTAATCGGAGCCACAAACAAGCCGTGGGCTCTGGACTGGCCGTTCATAAGAAGATTCCAGAAACGAATTTTGGTTCCCTTACCTGATCATTCTGCGCGTTTGGGAATGTTCAAGCTCTACTCCACTCAGCTAAAACTGGCATCAGACATAGACACGCATAGACTAGCTAGATTTTCTGAGGGATTTTCTGGAAGCGACCTACGTGACGTGTGTCAGTCAGCGCACCTTAAGGTTATTGGAGAGCTTTTTGAGTCTGGTCAAGCAGATGATAAAAAGGCTCAGCCAAGATCAATATCTATGGACGACTTTAAGCATATTCTGGAAGAAAGAAAGCCAAGCGTTTCAGTGAATATGGTGGACAAATATAACCGTTGGTTTGAAGCATTTAAGGCACTTTAGCCCGGGGAGGCCGTTGGATAGGTTTAGAGCAACTCCGTTTTCTCCCCTGATATGCTGGAAAAACTCTCCTTTCTCTTCAGCATACCCTGCTCTAAACCCCAAAAAGGCCTCTGTCAATGTCTGGCCAGGCCCGAGAAGCCTCCTGACGACTGAGGAAAACGCCCCGTGTCTCTCTTGATCAACTTTCTCTTTGGAGACGAATCCAATTCGAACTAGCTTTCTCGCCACCTTCTAGTAAGAGTGTGTTTTATTCCCAAGAGGTCCAAAACTTTTCCAACTACAAAGTCCACAAGATCGTTTATGCCCTTAGGTTCGTGATAGTATGCAGGCATCGCTGGAACAATTGTGACGTTTTCCTCCGCGAGTTCTAGCATGTTGCGTAAATGAATAGCACTCAAAGGGGTCTCACGAGGGACGATTATCAGTTTTCGTTTTTCTTTTAACGTAACATCTGCGGCTCTTAAAATAACGTTGTCGGAGTATCCATGAGCTATTCCTGCCAGCGTTTTCATGCTACAAGGAATGATTATCATTCCATCCGTTTTGAATGATCCACTCACGATTGGAGCATTCCAATCGTCCATATCATAAACGCAGCTGGCTAGTCTTTCGAGGTTACTCTTTGAGGTGCCAAGTTCGTGTTCAATTACTTTTTCCCCAGCTTTGCTAATTACAAGGTGAGTTTCAATGTTTTTGCTCCGTAACACTTCCAACAAGCGTTTGCCATAAATGACGCCACTGGCTCCGGTTATTGCTACTATTAATCGCACGTTGTGCACCTGATATGCTAGTTTTGTTGTAATACTTCTTTAAGATAAGCTCGGAATGGACCGAGCTTTCCTCCATAGTTACCAGCCGAGATTTTAACGACTCCCGGAACTTTCACTGCTGCTTTTATCCCTTCGACCATCGCTTTCTTAACAAAATTGGAATTCAAACCGTTTATGACGATTTCGTAAACGCTGTTCACGTTGTCTGGAACCTGTGAGTTAGACACGATTTTCTTCAGTTTCGGACAGAGTGGGTGATTCGTCGATGCTCTAAGTTTGTACTTCATTGAGCCTGATTTAGATCCAGATCCGCATATGCCTCCAGGGAATGGTAATATGACTCCTTCAGCCCTCTGGTTGATAGACTTTACCGCTTCCTCTGCCGCTTTAAGACAGGAATCACGGCTTTCCGCTAGAATCAGGAAATTCCCACCTGCAACGGCCTTCATAACGCCGAAGCGATCTTCCACTACGAATTCTCCTCCCATGATTGGGATGCGCCAGACATCTCGCCCTGCGACAGCATCTTTTTTTTGAAATCCGTCACCGAAAAGGCGAAG
>JAOUJL010000065.1 GCA_029883255.1 Candidatus Bathyarchaeota archaeon
ACCCCATAGCTTGCACAGACGTTCTTTGCTTCGGCCCCCTAGACTACAATCATGACAAACTTCCCGTCGGCACAAAACATCCGAAATACATTTTCAGAGGGGTAGTTGCTGGCATAGGCCACTACGGAAACAACATGGGCATACCAACTGTCAACGGCGCCATATACTTCGATGAAAGCTATGTCGGCAACGTTGTGGTCTACTGCGGCTGTGTTGGAATTGTGCCGATGAGCAAGTTTATCAGAGACACAAAACCTGGAGATCTCGCCGTTCTGGCTGGTGGAAGAACTGGCAGAGACGGAATCCATGGAGTTACCTTCGCTTCAGCAGAGTTGACAAAGGAATCTGAGGAAGTGTCAAGACCCGCAGTTCAGATTGCAAATCCAATCGAAGAAGAGAAGATCAAACGTGCCATCATAGAGATAAGAAATCAAAAGCTGGGTTCAGCTATAACTGATCTGGGTGGAGGGGGTCTCTCCTGCGCCGTAGATGAGATGGCGCACAGATCTAACTGTGGAGTCTATATTGAACTGGAAAAGGTTCTCCTAAAATATCCTGGCATGGCTCCTTGGGAGATTCACGTTTCTGAATCACAAGAAAGAATGCTTCTCTCAGTTAGAGAGGAAAATCTCCAAAAGGTTTTGGCCATCTTCAAGAGCGAAGATGTTGAAGCCACCCCTGTTGGTAGATTTGCTGAGGGCCACACTGTCAAAGTCCATTATCAAGGACACACTGTTGCTGATTTAGACCTGTATTTTCTGTTTGTCCCTCCTAAGACTAGAAGAATCGCAAAATGGAAGCCGCCAAACTACGTAGAGCCAGCTATTGCTGAACCAGCAGATTTGACACAAGAACTCCTAGAAGTACTGTCTTTACCAAGCGTTGCAAGCAAAGAATGCGTGATAAGAACGTATGACCATGAGGTTAAAGGAAACACCGTTCTGAAACCGTTGCAGGGAAAGTATGGTGGGCCGAACGATGCAGCGGTTATTAAACCCTTAACTGATTCTTGGAGAGGCGTCGTTATTTCTTGTGGGACGAACCCAAACTACGGAAAGATCGACCCCTACTGGATGGCTGCTTCAGCCATAGACGAAGCTATCAGAAACAACGTTTCAGTTGGCGGAAGAAGAATCTCGTTGCTTGACAATTTCACTTGGGGCAGCCCTGAAAAACCCGACAGACTTGGAGGATTAACCAGAGCCTGCAAAGCCTGCTATGACTTCGCCAAAGCGTTTGGAACACCATTTATCTCAGGAAAAGATAGCCTCTACAATGAATCACCATTAGGCCCAGTCACACCCACACTCCTAATCACGGCTATTGGGATAATCCCAGACGTAAGAAGGACTGTTTCCATTGATGTGAAGAAGCCGAGAAATCTGATCTACCTAATTGGCCAAACTTATCCTGAATTAGGAGGCTCAGAATATTACGGATTGAAAGGTTACGTGGGAAAAACGGTTCCCAAAGTCAGAATAGAACAAGCAAGAAAAACAATGAATTCAATCACAAATGCAATTGATTCTGGGTATGTAAAGTCTTGTCACGACCTTTCTGAAGGAGGCCTAGCAGTTGCAGCTGCTGAAATGGCTCTTAGCGGAGACTACGGAATCGAACTAAATCTCAAGAATATTCAAAAATCCAGTGAGATGAAAAGGAACGATTACATTCTTTTCTCGGAATCGAACAGCAGATTCTTGGTGGAGGTTGCGGAGGAAAACAGAGAAGATTTCGAAAAATTGATGGAAGGTAACATTTTCTCGGCTGTCGGCAGAGTAAAAAAGAGAGGCACTCTTTCTGTTAATGGAATTGACGGTGAACAAATGGTTGACATCCGTCTAGCTGGATTGAGAAATGCGTGGAAGAGAGTTTTCGGAGGTAAAACATGAAAAAGGAAGAAATCAGCGTTTGCATATTGCGGGTTGGTGGAACGAACTGTGACGCAGAAACGAAAAGAGCATTTGACGATTTAGGAGTTGAAGCCAAGATAGTTCATCTGAATGCAATAATCAAAAAAGGAAACCTCCTCAACTACAGCGCCCTCGTAATTCCAGGCGGCTTTTCTTACGGTGACTACGTGAGAGCAGGAGCTATATGGGCCAAAGAAGTTTCAGTTAAAATCGGTCCTGAGTTGCAAAAATTCGCTGAAGAGGGAAGACCTATTTTAGGGATTTGCAACGGTTTTCAAGTCTTAGTCGAAGCTGGTTTGCTACCCGGGTTTGCGGGAATCAGCAAGTATCCTGAGGCCGCGTTAGCAACCAACGTTCCGATTGGATATTATTGTGGCTGGGTTTATCTCCAGCATGAAAATAGTGGCAACTGCATTTTTACTCAGAAGATTCCGAAAGGAAAAGCACTGAGAATACCCGTGGCGCATGCCGAGGGACGATTCATCTTTTCAAAAGAAAATGAAAATGCTTACTTGAAACAATTATGCGACAATGACCAGCTCGTTTTTAGATATTGCGACGAAAATGGCGAGCCTGCGAATGGTGAATATCCAGTCAATCCCAACGGCGCATCTTACGATATTGCAGGAATTTGTAATCCCAGTGGAACAATTTTCGGTTTGATGCCTCATCCAGAAAGAGCCTACTACGGTTGGCAACTGCCAGACTGGACAAAAAGAGAAAGAACACCAAAGTATGGTGACGGGCGTTTGATCTTCGAGTCTGTGGTAGAGTGCATAAAGGAGAAACAGAGAAGTTGAAATTTGACACGATTCTCGTCCTTGACTTTGGTGGACAATACTGCCACCTAATAGCAAGAAGAGTTAGAGAACATGAAGTTTATTCTGAAATAGTTCCATACGATATAACGCCTAATCAAATCGAAGTTTTGGGAGAAAAATTCAATGTTAAGGGGATGATTCTTTCTGGTGGGCCTTCAAGCATCTATGAAGAAAATGCTCCAAAATGCAATCCAGGCATCTTCAACTTGAACATCCCAATTCTGGGTCTATGTTATGGTCATCAGCTAATCGCTTTTCTCTTTGGAGGAAAAGTGGAACCCGCTAGAAAGAAAGAATACGGAATAAGTTACGCCGTAGTAGACAGCCCCCGTAGCTTGCTAAAAGATTTAAAGGAAAACCAAAAAGTTTGGATGAGCCACGGGGATACCGTTTATGGACTCCCTGAGAAATTTGAAATTCTTGCGCACACAAAAAATTGTCCAATAGCCGCTTTCCAACATAAAGAAAAGCCTATTTGCGGGTTGCAGTGGCACCCTGAAGTCATTCATACAGAGAATGGTACAGCGATGTTAAGAAATTTCATTTTCGAGGTGTGCGGATGTGAACCGAATTGGATGATGGAAGACTTCGTAACTAGGGCTATTGACGAGGTGAGACGAATTGTTGGGAATGAAAGGTGTGTGATTGGGCTAAGTGGAGGCGTAGATTCAAGTACCGCCACCATCTTGGCTTCGAGAGCTATTGGAAAGAACCTGACAGCTGTTTTTGTTGATCATGGATTTATGCGTGAAGGCGAACCTGAATTCATTCAAATTTTCTTCAAGAAATTCGATCTCAGCTTCCTTTCAGTTGATGCGAGGAGAAGATTTCTACACAAGTTAAAGGGAGTAACAGATCCAGAACAAAAAAGAAAAATTATCGGCGAAGAATTCATTAGAGTTTTCGAGGAAGTTGCAGAAAAGATCGAAGCAGATTATCTTATGCAAGGGACCATTTACCCAGATAGGATTGAATCTGGTTTCAGGAAGCATTCAGAGAAGATTAAAACTCATCATAATGTTGCTGGTCTGCCAACTGAAATCAAGTTCAAGGAAATCGTTGAACCCTTGAGAGATTTGTACAAGGATGAGGTTAGAAAAGTCGCAGAAAAACTAGGTCTGCCTAAACAGATTGTTCAGAGACAACCCTTCCCAGGTCCCGGCCTAGCGGTGAGGATAATAGGTGAGATAACACAAGGGAAAATAGATGTGGTCAGAAAAGCAGACAGAATTGTAACAGAAGTGATAGAAGCAGGCAAGGTGAATAAACGTTTATGGCAATATTTTGCGGTCTTGACAGATTCAAAAACTACAGGAGTAAAAGGTGATGCAAGGGCTTATGGTTACACCACCGCGGTTAGAGCCCTTGAAAGCAAAGAGGCCATGACCGCTAATTTCGCCAAGATTCCGTATGAAATTTTGGAAAAAATCTCAACGAGAATTACAAATGAAATACCTGAAGTCACACGAGTCGTGTATGATATTACCCATAAACCACCAGCAACAATAGAGTGGGAATAAGACCTGTCATTTCCCAACGCGTAGAATTACTACAAATCTTTGTATCTGTTAAGCTCCCAGTCAGTGACATTCCTCTGATACTCGTTCCACTCCGCTTTTCTAATATTAAGGTATTTGCTGAAAACATGTTCTCCCAATGTTTCTTTCATGAACTCACTTTTCTCAAACTCTTCTATCGCTTCTCCCAAGTCCACTGGTAGAGTTTTTATGTAGAACTTTGCAAGTTTTCCATTGTCGAATCCGTAAACGTCTTCTTCTACAGGGCTAGGTGGCTCAATTTTTTCGTTGATTCCGTCAAGACCTGCCGCCAACATAACAGCAAAAGCTAGATATGGGTTACAACTTGGGTCTGGACACCTTAATTCAAGTCTAGTCGACTTTTCTCTACCTTCGCTGTATCTCGGAACTCTGATTAATGCTGATCGGTTTCTTTGGGCCCAGCAAATATACACAGGTGCTTCGTATCCACGTACGAGGCGTTTATAGCTGTTCACCGTGGGGCACAATATTGCGGCCATTTCTCTGATGTGTTCGAGCTGACCTCCCATAAAATGGTAGGCAAGACGAGACAGTTTATACTTGTCCTTTTTATCGTAAAAGAGGGGCTTACCGTCTCTGCCCAACAGTGATTGATGGGTGTGCATTCCACTTCCATTAACGCCGAAAATGGGTTTTGGCATAAATGTTGCGTGCAGACCTCTGCTCCCAGCCACTGTTTTGATAGCTTGCTTGAGAATCATTACATTGTCAGCGCTCTTTAAAGCATCCGAGTATTCTATGTCTATCTCATGCTGGCTCGGAGCGCATTCATGGTGAGACATTTCAACATTTATTCCTAACTTCTCAAGGGTAGATGTCATAACAGCACGTATATCAGTTGCTAAATCACGTGGAGAGAAATCAAAGTATCCTGCTGTGTCATGGTACGTTCTGTTTTCCTTGGACCTAAACAAGAAGAACTCGATCTCTGGCCCAACATAGTAGAAATATCCTTTCTCTTTCGCTTTCTTCTGAACCCGTTTAAGAATGTACCGAGGGTCGCCAACGAATGGGTTTTTGTCTGGGTCGTGAACATCACAGATCATTCTTGCAGCGTTCTTTTCGTCTCGAGGCCATGGGAGAAGTATGTACGTCGATGGGTCGGGGATTAGCATCATGTCGCTTTCATGTATCCTAGTGAATCCTTCTATTGAAGAACCGTCGAACCATTTTCCATTGTCGAGGCAATCCACTAGTTCTCTAGGTGAAATCGTCACGCTTTTTAATCGCCCAGACAAATCAAAGAACATTAAATCAATAAACTCAACTTTTTCGCGTTTCACCTTGTCTACTATTTCTCTTTTTCCCATATCATCACAACACGGTCTTTTTGTTATGAAGCTGATTTAAATTATGTTGTACGCAGATCTGAAAGTCTAGGCAATCCTTCTCTGGCACCAACTTTCTCTGTACAACGGGAAGCAACAAAATTCCCGAATCTTCCACACTCATACAAGTCTTTGTTTTTGATCAAGCCGTATAGAAACCCCGCACAAAATGCATCGCCAGCACCTGTGGTATCTACAACTTTCACTTTATATGGTTCAACTAAATAGCTTTCCTTCCCGTTTGTGACATAGCATCCTCTTTCACCCAATTTGACCGCAACGATGCTAGCGCCTTTTTTTATCAGAATCTTCGAGCCTTCATCATACTTTTTTCCTGTAAGCAATTTTAGCTCATTTTTGCTTGGAAGCATAACAAAGCTTCTTTCTATCATTAGCTTCAAAACGGCTATTCCCTTTCTTGCATACAGTTCTCCCGGGTCAAAACTCATTCTAACGTCGCGAAGCTTCTTAACCAACTCTTTTTGCGCCTTGAACGGTTTTTCTCCAATAAAAGACGTCAAATGCAGAAATGCAGTATTGCCTGCATACTTCAGGTCGATCTCCTTGAGTTCTAGAGAATCGTTCACGCCAGGGTCTATGTAAAGCGCTCTGTCACCTTTTGTATTAACGTATCCCATGGCGACGCCGCTTCTACCTTCCCTTGAAATTATTACCCCGCCAACGTCAACGTTTTGACGTTTGAAGTCATTCAGAAGAAGCTTGCCTTCGCGTTTGTCAGAAACTTTTCCTATAAAACCCGTTTTTAACCCGAGTCTCGCCAAACCTACAGCTGTGTTTGCCGCAGAGCCTCCAGGGGCTTCTTTGAAGTCTATGATGAAACTTTCTTCGTCTCTTCCAGCTATTCGGTTCACTCGATAGAGTCTGTCAACATTTAAGGCGCCGAAGCAGATGACATCAAACTTCATGGAAACAACTCTCGAAGATGTATCTTATACTTTCCCAGTTTCCCTCCATAATTGCCAGCGGAAATTCTTGACACGCCGTTCACGCGTCTAGCAGCACTGATGCCTACCCGCATCGCTTCTTTTACTGCGTCAATTGATATACCGTTGATTACAACTTCTGGAATGTAGTTGACGCCTTCTGGAACTCTCGACTCTTTTCCTAACTTTTTCTTAAGCGTTGGACAATAGGGATGATTAGTGGTTGGGCCTATCCACGGAAACTTGGTTTCAGGTTTGGAACCAGCTGAACAAACGTTGAAGGGAGTTATGGCTCCTTCCACTCCTCTTATGGTCTTCAGCGCCTTCCTTCCTGCCTCCATCACAGCCTCTCTAGTTTTGCACATATACCAGAAATTGCCACCCATTACTCCTCGCCCATACCCCAGATAATGCTCTATGTGGAAGTCTGGCACCATAAGAGGAACGACAACCATGTCACGTCCATAACGTTTTTCCTCCAACTCGAAACCGTCTCCACAGTGACCTATTCTTTTCATAGTGTCGATTTTTCCAGTTGGATTAGGAAGGGCATCAAAGATGGCGGTAAAGGGTTTGACAAGTACGTCTTGACGTATCCTGTATGACATTTCCACCTCAAACTTTTTAGCCGAATCAGCGAAGGGTTTTCTTTCGTCGATTTTCCCCCAAAACTGTATAATCGCGCCCATACGTCCGTCTGGCGTTTCTTTTCGGCTTAACCATTTCTCGATTCCTCCCTCAATTCTGCCGATGACTATTGAAGGTGTGGCTGTGACATCTTGTGCTGCTTTTTTCAGTATTTCGTCGTCGTCTGCCGTGATCATAATCCGTGAATAAAGTCCCTCAAAAGCCTCCGCGTAGGTATCTTCTACCTCAGCGTGCATAAAATCACCTTAACTATCCTAATACTCCTATGGCCTCTCCTCTAACAGTCTTTCTGAAACTGGTGCTTTCCTTCACTAGTCTTTCTTTGTTGCTGGGCGTTATTATTTCAACTTTGGGAAGAGTTCTGGAGTAGAATTCAGACATGCGATTTCCCAATGCAGGCGTACAGTATCTTTGTAATGCGG
>JAOUJL010000066.1 GCA_029883255.1 Candidatus Bathyarchaeota archaeon
TAACTCAGGTCAAGTTATCCATCGTTTATTGAATAATTCAGTTAAGATTTTCGCATACATTATTTTTGTTCAATAATCTTCATGTAGGCAATCGTGGCTGCTGTAACGAATATTGCTGAGAAAACAACTAGGTTTCTTATCATATCAAATGCAAAAGGTGGGTTACCTAAGAGAAAGGCTCTAATCAGGTTTGCACCGTTGCTTAAAGGGTTGAGTTCAGCTAGCACTACCAAGGGCTGTGGCATTATTCCCTCTTGACCAAGCGTCTGTATCAGCGACAGTGGATAGAAAATACTACTGCAGAAAAAGAGCACGTAATATATCAAACCTCTTACGGTGATGAATTTTTCGAAGCTAGATATGGAAACTGCAGCCGCTATGCTTACACCTGAGATTCCTGTCGCTAACAGAAACAGAGCACCTAGAATTATGAAGAGCTGCGGAAGCGAGGGGAAGCCAATGATTAGAAAAGTTGTCAAGAGTAGTGGTGTCATGTACATCATTCCTCTCAATCCACCTGCTAGCAATCTGCCTAAAGCTAGTTCCAAACGTGTAATTGGAAGGCTGAGCATGTAATGGTGAATTTGGCGACGTACTTCCATGTTAATCTCTCGACCAATCATGAAAGCCGAGGCAAATAAGCCAACAACCGTGACGCCTGGAGCGAAAAAGCTGAAGTAGCTTTTGATCTGCTCAGCTATCTCAGGACTCAACATCCGATCATATACAACTGCCATTATCAGCAAGTCTGCAAGATTCATACTTATCAGACCTGCTAACCACCACTTATAGCGGAAAAAGTTTCTAAAATCATGTTCAATTAAATGAAGAATCGCTTTCATCTATTGCCAACCTCCACCTTCAAGCCGTTTCTCATAAAATGTGACGCCGACAAACGTGAATATGAAGAAGAATATGACAATGCCTATTATCGCTGCTAAAGGCATAGGAGACATGGTCAAGTATCTTTCTATTCCTGTACCCCAGCGGAACAAGTCAGAAGCATAAGTAACAGGGTTGAATTGTGAAAATGCTGCGTACGCTTGATTTGCGTCTTGAACAAAAGCTTGAGGATACATTGCAGTGCTTAATCGAACTATAAGGGCACTTAAGACTCCCATGAAAATATCAAAGCGGTCACCTGACTTCAACGTAACTGCAATCGTAATGCTCATCCCGGAGATGCCAAAAGCAAACAAGAAGAGAGCTGAAAAAGCAACAAGAAGGTTAAGCGGATTCGCAAGTCCAATTATAAAGAGCGTAATTGCGATAATTGGGCCTACAAGAATGAAACTTCGTATTCCACCGCCAATAGATCTCCCCAAAACAAGTTCCTTGCGGGAAACAGGAAGACTTAACAGATACTCGAAAACACCGTGTTCAGCTTCTTCAAAAATATCATATCCAATGAATACAGAGGCAGAATATAGCATCATTATTACAACACCGGCAACATAAAACTCAAAATAGATATCTGCCAACTCAGGCACAACCATGCGAGAAGCAATTAAACCAAAGAAAGCAACCTGCGCAGCAAACCATATTGTACGTAAGATTATGATGAACTTGAATTGTATGAACCTGCGCAGGTCTCTTTCAATAACTAGCAGCAATTTCCTCGTCTTTTTTCACCTTGAATTGCCCTTTTGCTCTGCTTCCTCAATAGTCAATCCCGTGTAATGAACAAAGACGTCATCAAGCGATGGTTCGCTCATACGAATCGAAGAAATTGGCAACCCTGCATTCGAAAACAGGTTCACAACCCGAGGAACAACCTTCTCCACCTTGTTAAGATGAATTCTCAGGTCATCTGGCTTCACCACCACTACTTCCACTACTTCTTTGAAACCTTTCAATTCATCTAGAACGTTGTTGCTCACTTTCTTTTCAAGTTGAACCTCGACAACATCTCCTCCAAGGATGCTGTCCTTCAATGTTTTGGGCGTGTCACATACCAACATCTTGCCTTTGTGCATAATTCCAACGCGGTCAGAAAGTACATCTGCTTCGTAAAGCTCATTAGTGGCCAAGATTATGGTGGAACCTTCATCTCGGAGTTCTCGAATCATATTCCAAATTTTGTGTTTGCCAACAACGTCGATTTGAGAAGTAGGCTCGTCAATGAATGCGATTTTGGGTCTTTGAATCAGAATCTTGGCAACTTCAACACGTTTCTTCATCCCACCAGAAAGACCATGAATCCTTTTCCGCCTATGATCCCACATATTAACATGTTCCAACACCTGCTTGACTCTTCGTTTCCGCTCTCGCGTTGAAAGACCACAGACTTTCGCGTGCCAATTCAAGACGTCCCATGGCGTGCTGACCCACATAAGTTTAGGGTCTTGAAAACAGATACCAATCAGCTTTCTCACATCATCTGGGTCTTTTCTTATATCATAATCACCAACGATTGCTGTTCCATTGGTCGGCTTAATCACTGTTGAAAGTATAAGAACAGTTGTTGTTTTTCCAGCGCCGTTAGGACCCAGCAATCCAAAGATCTCTCCCTCATCAATACTCAAACTGAGTTTATCCACTGCGATCAAGTCCTTGAAACGCTTTGTCAAATCGATCGTCTGAATAATAGCCATAGTATGCCCTCATTAGTTCCGCGAGTTTTTTGGGGCATGATTAATGAACGGGACTATTGGATAAGCATATCGTCTTTCACGAAGCCTGTACAGCGGATTAATCAAAGGCTGCTTCTCTGTCTATGTCCCAAAAATATACATGCATGAAGAATTACGGTTTTCTCTTACCTTTTTTCTGGTCTTTTCGCATGCAAACACTAACGAATCTTGACATACTTGTACGCTTCAGTCATGTTCTCAAAGCAAAAATGAACCTTCTGAAAATCCTTCCGAAACTCAACGACATCCTTCTTTACTTTATTCACGTCTTCTTTGTCTATGACAACTCTTTTCATAAACTCCGCAATTTCAGCCATCTCACTTTCCTTCATTCCCAACCTTGTAACCTCACTAGTCCCTAAGCGAATACCTCCAGGATGCATAAAATGACGACCAGCCTTGATGTCCCAAGGCAACAGATTCCGATTCAAAATAACATTAGCCTTCTCCAATTCGCCTTCAATAGTACCTCCGTCACCATACTTCGTGATATCAACTAAAACCACATGTGATTCAGTGAAGCCCTTATGTTCTGCTAAAACATCGAAACCACGCTCAAACAAAGCCTGTCCTAAAGCCTTCGAATTCTTAACAACCTGCCTAACATACTCCTTACCAAACTCCAACATCTCAGCACAAGCTATAGCCACTCCAGCTACAGCGTGAAGATGATGATTACTCGAAAGCCCAGGAAAAGTCGCCCGCTTAATCCTATCCGCATACCGGTCCCAAGACAACACGCCACCATGCTGAGGCCCAAACAATGTCTTGTGAGTACTCAACGTAACAACATCAGCCCCTTCCCTCAAAGGATCCTGAAAACAACCTCCACCAATCAAACCAGCCACATGAGCCGCATCATACGCTACTGTGGCTCCTACATCACGAAACGTATCAGCCAACTCCCGCACAGGATGCGGAAACGGAAAAACACTGGCACCAAACATCACCAGCTTAGGAGCCTTTCCCTTCTCCACAAGCTTCTTAACCCTCTCCTTCGTCCGTTCAACATCAATATTCAACTCCTTATGATCTAAGGCAAGATATTCCACGACCAAGTCGCGAACAGCCCCAGCAGTTCCCCCAAACTCTTTCTTCCCCGTGCTAATGTGCCCTCCACAAGGAATAGGCAGGGCCATCATAACATCGCCTGGGTTTGTGAACGCCGTATAAAGCACCAAATTCGAGAAAACACCCGATATGGGACGGACATCAACAAACTCCGCCTTGAACAGCTTCTTCATCAACTCAATACAAAGAAGCTCCACCCGATCAATGTACACGCATCCAGCGTACACACGCTCTTCAGGCCAGCCTTCCGCATATCGATTTCCAAAATCGGTTACCAACGCCTCACGCACAGCCGGGCTTGGCACATTCTCACTCGCAATCAACGGAAGCGCCTCTCTAAACCATCTGTGATGCTGTTGAAGGAGCCCAAACGTTCGGTCATAATACTCACGAGCAGACGTCATAAACGCACCTCGACATCATATCAACCTTGACAAAAATAAAACCTTTGGAATGACATAACTTTAATTAAAGGGTAGTCATCCAGCTTATAACCAAAAGAACCAAGTCTGAGGCCTCATTGATGAGTAGCAAACGAAAGAAAAAACGCGAGAAAAAGGCGCCTATGCCGATGCAAAGCGCTGGCTTACTTCGATTCTTTGAAGAAGAAACTCGCGGCGTAAAAGTGAGACCCGAGATAGTTATGATCTTAGTAGTAGCACTGATAGTGTTTTGTATTTTGCTGAAACTAGGGATTTTTCCAGGTCTTCCTCCCTAATGTTCAAACGTTTCACAGTCTAGAAAATGAGGCAATACCAAAACTATTTGCTTTTATGCAAAACTTCAATGCGTTGAACAGCATTCAAATTAACAAATATCTCGCTTCTTTTCTCCTTACTCACAACCTGTGGCACTGGCTGTGCTATCGTGGACCGCAGTACTACCAGGTCAGCGTCTGAAAGCCAAATCCCAGGCGGTTGCCGCGTAACTGCAACTAGCGTTCCTTCAAATCCGTATGAAGCATCTAAAATCGCCACCATTCGCCGACCTATATTTCGTTCAAGCATGTGAAATATCGTTGGAGGTAGTTCAGTCCGAGACATTGCAATCACTATAATGTTGTATTTTCAACAATAAAACTTTATCCTACCTTCTTGGCTGTTAAACATCAAGGGCTTGTTGTAGCTGATGAAGAGCTTATCAGGTTACACAAATAGTCGTCTAATGTATCCTGCGTAGATGTTAAAAGTGATAACGCCGTTTACTGAGCGGGTTCTAATTCCTGTAATTTCACTGATCTGTCTAACTGTCAAAGGTTTTTCTGATCTATTCAATGACCGAAAGATTTTTTCCGTGTAACCTTTATAGGTCATCGTGTCTTGTAAGTAAAACTCGTCCTTAGTGCATCTCCTTTCTCCAGCTTTCGTTAAAGTATACTTATACCTTAACATATATAGACCAGCTTGGGAGCCTGTCTACATAATAATTCGCCCCAAGTTTATTTAACTGTTATGTAAAAAACTTCTATTTAGGGGCTGAATACGTAAAATTTCAGCATTGAACACTTTCTAGATTACCGTTTTGCAACCCCAATCTTTTTGAACTCATATTTCAACAAATTTATGAACACGTTACTAGGCGATGCTCAACATGGCTTCTGGCAAGTCACTAGATGGATACATAGGTAAGGCGGCTAAGCGCTATTCATCATTGTTTACACTTCCATCACGAAGAAAGATCATTCTTTCACTCTGTATACTATGCATATTTGGCGGCGTTGCAACAATTCTACTATTATCTTTTTCCTACAATGGGCTTGTGCTAGGCTTGATGTTTGGTATATCTCTCTTTTTTATCGTAGTATTATCTGATTTTATAATTACTCAGAGCAGTATGAAAACAGACCTTGTTTTTAATTTAAGACGCTGCTTGGGCCTCTCTCTCTTTTCCAGCCTATTATGGCTTGGGTTTACTTTTCTCGGCGCTATCATCAGCGTTTTTTTTGGAAACTTAGATATTTGGATTAAGTTTTTCCTTTTCGGTTTTTATGGAGCGTTGATTCTTCGTTTACTAGTCTTTTCCACAGCTTCATTTGCTGATCGTGGAAGCGCTATTCTTTCTTCTCTCCTACAGCCCATATTGTGTATTGTCCCTATTCTTTTCATGCGCTCAGTGATAAAGTATGATTTAACTTCCCTTTTCATCTTTTTCTCGCTTTCCATTCCAATCACTGTGGTGACGGTCTTTCTTTTCACTTATCTTTTGGACAACGTTGGCAAAAGAACTCTAGGGATGCCTTCCCTTTCTCTCTTCAAGGCATTTTTAGTGAATTGGACGGAGAGCGTGAACGCGCCTCTTGAAAAGCTCTTTGAGAGGCTTGGCAATGAAAAGGACATAAAGTTTTCTCTGCTAGCATTCAGAAGTGATGAAAGAATAAAGGCAGTGATCGTTGTTCCAGAATGTCATCCAGGCCCATTCAGAAATGTTGGTAGCAGTCTCCTCCCCTATATGATTCAAGACGCACTGGAAGACAAATTAGAGTGCGTAACTTCTGTACCTCACGGATTGCTTGGGCACGATTTCGACCTTTCCTCTCAGCTTCAAAGTCGAAAAGTTGTAGAAGGTATTCTTTCATGCATGGATTTTTCTCATTTCAATTCCAAGGTTACTCCTTTCATTCGAATTCGAAAAAGCGGAGCAAGTGCAAGTTGCCAAATATATGAGGATTGTGCTTTTGTCACGTTAACCATGGCGCCTAAAACTATGGAGGATTTACCTCAGAAATTAGCTTCGTATATTGTTGGCGAGGCTGAGAACCGAGGGTTGCTTTCTACAATAGTCATTGATGCCCATAATAGCATAAATGGACCCTTTGAACTCGACGAAGCAATACGGTCTCTTAGAAAAGTTGCGGTGACAAGTCTTGAGGAAGCGCTTTCAACAAGGCGTTCTTCGTTTGAAGTGGGCATTGCAAAGGTTGTTCCTAAAGAGTTTGGCGTTAAGGAAGGTATGGGTCCCGGAGGAATAAGTGTGATGGTGACGAAGGTGGGAGACCAGAAAACCGCATACGTAACCATTGACGGAAACAACATGATGTCTGGGCTACGGGAGAAGATTCTTGCAATGCTTCAGGAAATCGGTATCTTTGACGGAGAAATTCTCACCACCGACACGCACGTTGTGACAGGTGTTGTGCCGACCGCACGCGGATATCATCCTATTGGCGAGGCAATAGATCATACAAAGCTAATCAGTTACATTAGGGCAGCTACGTCAAAAGCGTTGGACGATCTAAAGCCTGCGGAGGTGTCGAGGCGCACAGGCACTGTTCCAAACGTCAAGGTCATTGGAGAAAAGTCCATAGCAGACTTGTGCCTCCTTGTCGACGAAGCGATGAAACAAGCTAAAAAGCTAGCGGCTTCTCTCTTTTCGGCAGCTGGTATTATTTTGATTGGTTTGCTTATGCTTCTTTGATTGACCAACCATCGAATCGAAGGCTAACACTAATATTGCTGAGCTCGTATTTTCACTTCTACAACCGAAGGAAAACATGACGTTAAGAAAATTCATGGTGAAGCGTGATAAGGTGATCATCATATGATTGCTTCGAAAACTTTACCAAAAGGGGAGAAAACACGAAAGGGAATGATCGTGATTAATGAGGAGTTATGTAAAGGGTGTACACTCTGTGTAAGTGTTTGCCCTTTCCATCTTATTCAAATCGCGGATCATATCAGCTCTAAAGGTTACTATCCGGCAAAATTCGTGGATTTAGAAGGGAAGTGTACAGGGTGTACTGTGTGTGCTATAATGTGTCCTGACGTGGCCATCGAAGTTTATCGATAAGAAAAGATGAAGGTAGGAATATGGGCAAGAAAACATTAATGACAGGAAACGAGGCTATAGCTGAAGCCGCTGTTCAAGCGGGGTGTAGACATTTTTTCGGCTATCCAATAACCCCGCAAAGCGAAATTCCTGAATACCTGT
>JAOUJL010000333.1 GCA_029883255.1 Candidatus Bathyarchaeota archaeon
GCGTCCGCTCCTATAATTTCGGCATATCCTTCTGTAAGCGGGGCGCCGCCAACTATCACTTTGACTTTTCTTCTCTGTCCAGCTTTTTTAAGTTGTTTTATCAGGTTTTCCATTTCTGGCATGGTTGTTGTAACCAGAGCTGACATTGCTAGGATATCTGGTTTCTGTGTGCGCACTGCTTCCAACATTTTCTCAGCTGGCACATCCACGCCTAGGTCGATTACTTCGAAGCCAGATGCACTTAGGAGTGTGGCGACTATGTTTTTTCCAATATCGTGAAGGTCACCCTTGACTGTGGCTAACACAACTTTACCTAGCTTTTTTATTTCTGTCTCCTTTAAGTGTGGCTCTAGAATTTTCGTGCCTTCCTTCATTACTTCCCCAGCCATAATAAGCTCCGATAGGAAGTATTCGCCAGCCTCGTATTTGTCGCCCACTAAGTTCATGCCGTTAGCCATTCCCTCGTTGATAGCCTTAACTGGGGGGACGCCAAAAACCAAGGAATCTTCGCATGCATGCTTTATTCCTTCAATGTCTAAGTTTACGATGCATCCTCTCAATCTGCTCAAAATCTCTTTCTCTTTCATTTACGCCACCACTATACTGTAGCTGATGATTTTCCTTGCTTGAAGCTTCATTTGTTATAGCAAGATGAAAATATAGCCTTTACTATCTATTGGCAGTACACTGAAAAACGAATAAAATATATTCTAAAACATCTGGATAAAACGAGTAAAAATATGCAACAAACGGGATGAGCAAATATGAAATCTTCCAGACTCGAGGTAACGGAAATTTCAGGCAAACCATATGATAGAGGATACCAATACGGTGAGAAAATCAAAAATCAAATTGAACAACTTCTAGATGAGCTCTATTCATCTTTTGAGCGCGCCCGAAAATGGAAGAGAGAGAGGTTGTTAGTAGAAGCAAGAAAATATATTCCCTTCATTGAAGAGCACGTTCCAGAAATTGCAGATGAGATTAAGGGTATTGCGAAGGGTGCTGGAAGAGAGTACGACGAAATTGTAGCGCTCATCTCATATTACGAGTTAGGCGAGGGTACCCCCAATTTTTGCACATGCTTCGGAGTAACGGGAGAAGCCACCGTTAATGGGGAAACCTATATTGGGCAGAACTGGGATGGTGGAAAGCCGGTTCTGGGTGTTATGCTTTACGTAAAGAGAGACTCGGGACCTAACGTTCTTACATATACTGACTATGGTTTCCCAGCTGGATACGGGTTGAACTCTGAAGGCATTACAGTGGTCTGGAACTCGGTGCACTGTGAAAAATCCCAGTTGGGAGTGCCGGCGTATCTCCTTGTCCGGGAGGCGTTGCATCAGAAACTCCTCAGCGAAGTGATTGATAGGCTAATCAAAATAAAGAGAGCTGAATCACTGAACTTTATTATCGCCGACAAATACGGGGAAGTTTACAATTTTGAAGCCACACCTGATGATTTTGACCTCACCTACTGTGAAAAAGCAATCGTCCACGCTAATCACTTTGTTTCAAGCAAGCTGAAAATTGAAAGGGACCTCATCCTCTCAGAAGATTCTAACACGGTGATTCGGCACAACCGAATGGCAAAACTTGTAAACAAAAAGTGTGGCAGCATAGACCTTGAGACGGCGATGAGTTTCCAGAAAGATCACGTGAATTATCCAAAGTCGATATGCAGGCATCTTCCGGCTGGTTCGACATGCAGCGCATCAGTTATAGTGCCCCAAAAACGTGAGATGTACGTATCTTTTGGAAACCCGTGTGAAAACGAATATCATAAGTACACGGTGCAATAAAGCTCGTTTCTTGCAGTAATTTTTATCTCCTTATTTTTCGTTGCTCCCTTCTTTCCGCTTAAGCGCGGATGGGATATTTGCCCACT
>JAOUJL010000334.1 GCA_029883255.1 Candidatus Bathyarchaeota archaeon
GGCTGCGTTGATTTTCGCCGTTTCTGTGGCTCCTCCAGTCATGGCTTCGACGATGAGTGGGGCGGAAAGTTTGTGGTTGAAAACTTTTGTTGGGAGGTTGATTTTGTCTCGTTCAATTTCTGGTAGGGCCCTGTGGACAAGGAAGACATCCTCGAATCCCGTCGTTGCTTGTTTGGCTTGAACGTTTTCTTCTATACATGTGCGGATGTGGTTAGTCTTTCTTTTCTCGATTGGGTTAGGCAGTTTTTTCACCTTTTTCGATGAATGTGCCAACAACTTCTCCTTTAAGTGCTCGGTAAACGTTGTCGGGTTTTAAGGCGTTCACGATTCTCACATTAACTCCATGTTCTAGTGCGGGGATTAATTCAAGTATTTTTCCGAGCATGCCACCCGTGACATCTGTTACGCTTGTTTTTTCGATGTTGTTTTGTAATTTTTTCAGTTGTTGTAAGGTGATGTGTTGGAGGAGTTGGGGGAAATGGCGGGTTTTTGGGTCTGCTGTGTATAGGCCATCTACGTCTACACCTATTATGATGTGGTCTGCGTTCAGTCGTATTGCGAGTTGGGAAACAAGTTGGTCGCCGGACAGGATGGCGAATCCGATACTGGAGTCTGAAACAGCATCTCCATAAAGAATCGGTATGAATCCTAGTTCAAGCAGTTTCGTTAACGGTCTTTCTTCCATGATGTCAATTCGACCTGACCTTGTAATTATAATGGAGGAGGGTTGAATTTCTACTGCTGGGATGTTTTGCTTTATTAGGGAATCTATCACATGTTTGTTTAGTTTCACCATTGCTTGATGTGTTTTTGAGAATCCTATGATCTGTGATGAATCCTTGTAGCCTTCATCTATCTTGTACTGTTTTGCGACTGGATGACCAAAAGAACCACCACCATGAACTATGACAAGAGAGTTAACATCAGCTCGTTTGATCTCTTCTGCAAGTCTCGTGATCGCTCTCTTGTTTAGAGTAAAGGATTTATCCTTTATTGTAATAACTGATCCTCCAAGCTTTAGAATAATCGGCTTTGGTACCTGCGTTATCGTCTTTTCCTCCATTTTTCATTGAACGTTATTCGGGTATATCAGTTCTTCTCATTTCTCTGGAACAGAAGAATAGCAACAGTTACCTCAAAATTCCACTTTTTCTTTATCCTTCTATTTAGTTCTTATTTGGCTCATATCTTAAACCGAGGTAGAGCCCATCACACACAACTCCCGTCTAACCGTGAAAAGCCGGATTCGTCGATACCTTTATAGTCACCGTTTCACGCACAATCTTGACAACGGAGGAGCACTTATGAGCGAACCTTGGTGGAGACGAAGAAGGAAAAAAAATTCGCACCCATGGTTCAATATGTTCGACGAGTTTGGCAGACTCGAGGACATGATGGACGAAATGATGAGCAAGGCTTTTGAAGCACCGACCGAAAAGGCAAAAGCTTACAGACCCTATATATATGGTTTCTCGATGTCTATCGGACCTGATGGGAAACCAGTGATCCGAGAATTCGGAAATGTTCAAAAGAGTCGTTTCGGTCCTCAAATTCGAGAAGAACGGGAACCCCTCGTTGACGTTATGGAAGAAGTCAAAGACGTAGTCATCGTAGCTGAACTCCCAGGCGTGGAAAAAAGCGACATACACCTCCACACAACCGAAGATCACCTAACAGTTTCAGTTGACACACCAAAACGAAAATACCACAAAGAACTGACGCTGCCCGCAAGCGTAGACCCCAAATCCGCTCAGGCCTCGTACAAAAACGGAGTACTTGAAGTACGTCTGAAAAAACTCGTAGAAAAATCATTCAAAGGCGAAAAAATCTTCGTAGGATAATTAAAGAATCCCCAGACCTAAGTGCCTAAAACGAGGTTG
>JAOUJL010000335.1 GCA_029883255.1 Candidatus Bathyarchaeota archaeon
CTGCCGGCTCGATCAGAGAGGCTCCCAAACGGAGAAGAGAGGAATGCGCTTGTAACCATGAAGGCGGCTATGAACACTCCTATAAACCAGAAGTCAGCCCCTAAGGACTTTGCGTAATAGGGGAAGTAGGACATAGGTAGGGCGCCTGCTATATTCTCGACCATAGAGGTTATTGACAGTACTATAACGCTCGCTGAGTATAATTCTGAACGCCGCATCAACCATCCTGTTTTAATCCTTAAAGCTTCTAATCATAAATGAAATCTGACATATTTATGTGCGCACAACAGAATACACCTAAATCAGAGTAAAACGCTACGCATAACAAAAGAAGGACCGGATCATGGAGAACGTGAGAATAGTTCTATATGGAGTCGGCGCCATGGGAACCCGCATAGCCAAACTCCTACTAAAAAAGAAAGGAGTAGAAATCGTCGGTGCCATCGACGTTGCCAAAGGGAAGATTGGAAAAGACCTAGGAGAAATATTAGGAATTGACAAGCGTTTGGGAATCAAAGTATCCAATAACCCTGACGATGTGCTTTCTAGGGCTAATGCTGACGTAGTTGTTCACTCAACCACTTCATTCCTTAAACAAACATACCCACAGATAGCAGCGGCCATAAAGCATGGAGTAAACGTGGTATCCACATGTGAAGAACTTTCATATCCATATGCTACAGAACTGGAACTCGCTGAAAAACTTGACAAGCTAGCAAGAGAACACAGCGTAACCGTCTTAGGTACAGGTATAAACCCCGGTTTCCTCATGGACACCCGCGTCATTAACCTCACCAGCGTATGCCAAGAAATTGAACATATCAAAGCAACTAGAATAATGAACGCTGCCACGCGGAGGGCTCCGTTCCAAAAGAAAATTGGAGCGGGACTTACCGTCAACGAGTTCAAAAGAAGAATAGAAGATGAAACAATCACAGGACACGTCGGACTTACACAATCCATAGCAATGATAGCCAACGCCTTAAAATGGAAACTTGACAAGATCGAGGTAGACCCTGTGGAGCCGGTGATAGCTGAGACACAGGTGGAAAGTGAGACAGTTAAAGTGGAACCCGGTCGAGTAGCTGGCCTAAAACAATGTGCAAGAGGCATAAAGGAAGAAAAAGAAGTGATTACACTCGATTTTCAAGCGTACCTCGGCGCAAAAGAAGAATATGATGCTATCACTATCAAAGGAGTGCCAAACGTCCACGAGAAAATAACACCATGCATACACGGCGACTCAGGAACCGTAGCGATAATCGTAAACTCCATTCCCAAGGTGATGAACGCAGCGCCAGGCTTGGTGACCATGAAGGATTTGCCTGTTCCATCAGCCGCGCTTGAGGACATGAGAAACTATTTCGGTTAACGAAAACTCTGCCTCTTCGATTGAACAAATATTCCTTCCAGAAGTTATCTAAACTTTATCAGCCCATTGTCGCTAAGGCAATATAGGAGTTACGAAACGCTTGCCAGAATACAGGGTCAGTACAGACATTGGAGGCACGTTCACAGACCTGGTTGCACTAAACGAACAAACCGGTAAGTCAATGAATTTCAAGGTGTCCTCAACTCCAAAAAAGCCTGCAAACGCAGTCATCGAGGTTTTCAAACTGTTTCTCAAAGGAGTTGAACCCGAAAAAGTTTCTGCAATAACGCATGCCACAACAATAGCAGTAAATGCATTGCTTGGGCAGATGGGTCTTGAACTCCCCAAAGCTGTGTTGATCACAACAAGGGGATTTAGAGACGTTTTAGAAATAGGCCGGCAGAGGAGGCATGAGTTATACAATCTTTTCGTTCAAAGGCCTCGAATGCTTATACCCAGAAAGCTTAGGTACGAAGTCAATGAAAGAATTGGGCC
>JAOUJL010000336.1 GCA_029883255.1 Candidatus Bathyarchaeota archaeon
CCCGATGATCTGGCCTGACAATTGGAAAATACCCAACCTAATCGAGGAATCCAACCCTCAAGGAGTCATCGTCGTTGACGAGCTATGTTCGGGTGACCGTCTCCTTTACGACCCAGTGGGCGTAGACGAATGGACAATGAGCGACATGATAGACGCCGTGGCTGACAGATACACTCTAGCCTCCACATGTCCGTGCTTCACCTCAGAGCACGGAAATGAGGATAGAATTAACTGGCTGTTAGATAGGGTTAAAGAGTATAGGGTTGACGGAGTGATCTACTACGTGGTACGGGGCTGCATCCTGTACGCCATGGAATATGCACGAATTAAAAGAATTCTAAACAGTATGGATGTTCCAGTGTACTACCTTGACACTGAATACACTCGAGAAGATGTGGGACAAATGAAAACCAGAGTAGAAGCCTTTTTAGAAATGTTGGAAACGAGAGTTGCCTTACGAGAGGTGAAATGAGGTGATAGCTGCTGGAATAGACATAGGAACCCAAAGCGCAAAGGTGACCATATTAAAGGACGGTGAAGTTCTGTCTAGAAGCCTTGCTTTATGTGGATTCAACCCTAAAGAAGCTGCTGAGAAAGCTTTCAAAGAGGCACTGAGAAAAGCTAAACTATCATTTGACAACGTCGAGCATATCACAGCCACTGGCGCAGGTGCGGCTAAGGCAACAAATTCTGATAGTTCCATTAGCATGGTGGGCGCTGACGCCCAGGGAGGAGCCTACTTTTTTCCTTCAGCGAGAACAGTAATTGATGTAGGTGCAGAAGAGGCGCGGGCAGTAAGTTGTGACGAGAATGGAAACATGTTAGATTTCGTTTTGAATTCCAGATGCGCTGCAGGCGCAGGCACCTTTATAGAAGCTATGGCGAGGGCATTGGAGGTAGAGCTTGAGGAGTTGGGTCCCCTTTCTCTCAAGGCTGAAAAGGCAAGCCCAATAAATGCCTCATGCGTCATCTTCTCAGAGTCTGATGTGGTTTCTCTAATTCACCGTCAAGAGCCAAAGCCTGAAATTGCCAGGGCAATATATGACGCCATGGCTGACAGAATTTCTTCTATGGTGCATAGATTAGGAATCAAACCACACATCGTCCTGGTTGGGGGCGCCGCAAAAGATGTTGGTTTTGTTACATCTCTGAAAAGGAAGTTAGGAACAGAATTGTTAATACCTGAGGATCCTGTGTTTGCTGGCTCCGTGGGAGCGGCTTTAACCGCTGGCAAGCGAATTGGATAGGTGCGTGGGCAAAATAAAAACACTGAAGAGAGAAGCTAATGCATATTGGAGATGGCCTGAATATCACGGAATTGTGCAAGGGCGAGACTGGAAAGATTCGGATGTACTCACTGCTGGCGTTGATGTTGGTTCGGTGAGCTCTAAGGCAGTAATCATGACAGACGGTGAGATTTACTCATGGGGTATCTTAAGGACAGGATCAAACAGCGCCGACAGCGCCAAGAAGGTGTTGGATTGGACGTTGGAGGGAACCGGATTAAAGCTAGGCAATATAGCTTACATCGTTGGAACCGGCTACGGAAGGGTTAATGTTCCTATGGCTAACAAAGCGATTACTGAAATTGCCTGTCACGCAAAAGGCGCGAACTACATATGGGGATCCACAGTGAGAACCATATTGGATGTTGGAGGTCAAGACGTCAAGGCAATTTCATGTGATGAAAATGGCAGCGTAGCATCGTTCCTAATGAACGATAAATGTGCTGCTGGCACAGGTCGAGGTATGGAGGTTATCGCTGATCTGCTGAAAATACCAATCGAAGAAGTGGGTGAAACGTCGCTGACAGTTGATGAAGAACCTGACCCTGTGAGCAGCACCTGTGTGGTCTTCGCAAAAA
>JAOUJL010000337.1 GCA_029883255.1 Candidatus Bathyarchaeota archaeon
AGGCGTGGTACAAGAGTTTTATGAAGAAGGCTTGGCGGATGGAGAGGCCTGCGACGCCTGTTGCGTAGTGTTCTGAGGTGCTGTGAATGTCTGTTAGAATTTGGAAGTCTCATCCAATTGATGTGGCGATCGTGGAGTCTTTAGAGAGGAAAGGTGTGTTGACTGATGTGGAGCTTTTTGACTTGTTAAGGGAAAGTTACGGGCATGTTGGTTTTGAGGCCTTTAACAGAGTTTTGATGCGTTTGGAGATTGAGGGCAAAGTTCATGTTTCGTCTTTGATAAGAGGCAAGAGAAGGATTGAGTTGGAAAAGAAAGAATAGTTTTTGTTTTGAACAAGAATCTGTGGGTAGCCTAGATAGAGAGAAAGGGCTAGAGAGACGGGCATAGCCTCATTTAAGATAGTTTTGCTGTTTTTGGCTGAAAAGAGATAAGATTGCGTTAGTATTGTGGTAGGGAAGGTTTTGTTTAGATTAAATTTATCACGGTTTCACCGTCTTGCCGAAGAAAGGGTACAGGAGACAAACTTCTTTCATCGGAGTGTAACCAATATCGAAAGATTGGAGTCAAGGAAATGCAAACAAGGAATCAAGTCTACGTACGCAAAGACCTGTGAATCTATTACGAAAAGTATAAAGGATTTCATCTGCCGTTTAGAATTGCCAAGGGCCGGTAGTCCAGCCTGGTTAAGACGTCGCCCTCACGCGGCGAAGATCGCCGGTTCAAATCCGGCCCGGCCCACCAACATTCTACGTGAACTGACAACCCCTGTGGCAAGTTTTTATCATTCAAATCCGAATCTAACCGATCATGTATTGCAAGTAGCTTAGCATAAATTTATAAGGACCTTAGCATTGCATGAATAAACACGCAAGAACCAAGATTTTGAAGAAATCTGGTTCTTGTTCAAACAAAGGAGTGTGAGTTAGTGGCATACAGAGAAAGAAGATCCAGCAGACCCAGAGAAATGCACAAAGCCGTCTGCGCAGATTGCGGCCAAGAATGCGAAGTTCCATTCAAACCCGATCCTAGCAGACCAGTCTACTGCAGAGAATGCTGGGCGAAGAAAAGAGAATCAAGAAGATATTGATTTTAGGTTCATTATAGAACCATTTCAACATATTCTTAACATTTTTTTTCAATTAACAGAGGTAACTTTGTTAAACTCGAACTTGTAATTAGTCTCATCCAACATTTAATCCTTTACCATGAGAAATAAATACTACGTCAACTCTTACTACAAAAAACTAAGATAGAAGGTATTTGCAATGATTACGAAAGAAAAAATTGTGAAATGTGCGGAAGCAATCGTAAAGGGTATGAACCTCAAGAAGGGAGAAGCCGTTCTCATACGCGGAGGCACTCATACTCAAGAGTTGCTTGAAGAAATCGGTATCCTCTGCTACAAACGTGGCGCCTCTCCAATAATTTCAGCTACCTCTGACAGTTATTCAGCAAGAGTGTACGACGAGATTCCGAAGGAAAGCCTTGAAATCACTCCAAAACACTACTTGGGAATGGTTAAAGAAATAGATGCAAGCATCGTTATCGAACCCTTCCAAGATCCAGAGATTCAGACCAGATTCTCCCGAGAAAAGATGGCTGCAAGGCAAAAAGCCACTGTTCCTATTCGAAAAGAACTTTACGGCGAAGAAACTGGTAGAGGCAAAAAATGGACTTATGCTGGCTGGCCTACGCCTGAAGCGGCAAAATTCTACGGCATAGATTACGACGCGTTGGAGCGTTTGATAATCGAAGGCATGATGATTCCTGCTTCGACGTTGAAAGAAAACTGTTCTAGGCTGGCTAAACGTCTACGGGGAAAAGATGTGCTTCACGTAACTGACGGAAAGGGCACAGATTTTA
>JAOUJL010000338.1 GCA_029883255.1 Candidatus Bathyarchaeota archaeon
AGAAACGAGAGCTTGATGAAACTATTAGTAGAGGGAATGCAGTAACCATGTCGGGAAAGGATATTCTCTGGCAGCTATGGCTGGAAAGCGAAGGGCGAAGTTGGTTTCACCTTGAAAAGTCTCTTTCTAGGCAGTTTGTGATATGTTTCGTAGAGTTTTCGTGAGAAGCCGTTTTGTTTGCATATCTGCGTGTATACCTCTGCTGTCTTGGTCACCTTTCTCTTGAGTGTTTTATCTATGTCCACATCGATTAGAGAGAAGAATGGACTGTACCCTAAGCTCCATTCGTAGCCATGGAGAAAAGACCACCAGTTGTAAGCGAATACGTTTACGTCGTCCTCGTTTATGGCGTCGTGCACTTGCTTCAGGTGGTCAAGCATATACTTAATTTTCATTTTTTCGTCTCTTGTTGGAAAACCATTTTCTATTACCGCTATAGGCTTCTGATATTTCTCGTGGAAGTCCTTTAGATAACGTCTGAGGCCTTCGGGATAGATCTCGGATGCGGTGACGGCGCCCTTATTTGAAAGGTATATGTTAAGGTAATAGTCTATACCCATAAAATCCATTTTGTCCTTCAAGGCGTCGGGAATCAAATAAACCATCGTGTTGTTAGCGATTTCGCACATCTGAACGTTATCAGGATCTGAAGGATTCTCTGGCACGAATATGGAGAGAAAATTCGAGAATCCCACATTAGCGTTTTTGTCGTTTTTGTGAATGACCTTGTAAGAGTTAGTTAAAGCTTCAATTAGGTTGTTAATGCATGGTAAAACTTCATTCATGTTTCTGTGGTAGGGAGGAAACCCAGTTTCACCGGTCATGTATGAATTGTAAGCGTAAGCCGCTGGTTCGTTTATGACAACGTAATAGTCTATGTATTCACCGAACTCTGAACTGACAAAGTTCACATACTCAACAAACTTTTCCACTATCTTCTTAGAAAGCCAACCATCGTGATCATGGATCCATGCTGGGTTGGTGAAATGGTGGAGGGTGACGAAGGTTTTGACTCCTTTCTGCCTCAAGGCGCTGAAATAATCATGATAGAATTTTACTGCTTCTTTGTCGATGACACCTTCTTTTGGCTCGATTCTTGCCCATTCAATTCCAGTCCTAAAAGCCCTTAACTTCAGTTTGGATATGAGTTCAAAGTCTTTTCGGTAGAGTGTATAGTGCTTCGCTGTCCATCTTAACGGTAAATCGCATCTGGAACCTCCAAAGTGTTGGTAGTCTGAGAGGCAGGCGCTCCACAAGAAGTTTTTCGAAAAAGATAGAAACCGATTTGAAGCTATCGTCAACTAAACCACCTTTTGTGAACGGTCTGTTCATTTCTCTGTGTATTTAAGTTAGTGTTTAAATTTTCTGGGGAACATAAAATCGAGAGGGTTCATTGTTTTGTTTCCTTTTATGATCCTTTATTTTCGATACGTTTTTATGCGCCATAAATCCATTTTCTGTAGCTAAATGTTGTTCTGGATGAAAATATGCTTGTTACAAACAAGGAAATTTTATCCGCTGCTATGGCTAAAGGTTATGCCGTTGGCGCCTTTAACATCAACAACCTAGAAACCTTGTTGGCCATTGTCGAAGCCTCTGTGGAGGAGAAGTCACCTGTAATCGTTGCAGTAAGCCCTAGCGCAATCAAGTATGCTGGCTTAGAATATTTAGCCACAATGGTTAAGACTGCAGGAATTTTGGCTCGAGTGCCGTTGGCTCTTCATCTAGATCATGGGAAAGATTTTGAAACGGTTTCAAAGTGCGTTGATGCTGGTTTCACTTCTGTTATGATCGATGGTTCTCACCTGAATTTTGAAGAGAACATTTCTTTGACGAAGCGTGTTGTGGATTTAGCTCATCC
>JAOUJL010000339.1 GCA_029883255.1 Candidatus Bathyarchaeota archaeon
CAAGCTCGCGACTTAGCTTTCAAAAGTATACGGAAAATATATATCTCATCGAGTCAAAAATAGATGTGCAGAATTCCACTATTTGACTTATCAGTGTATAAGGGGATAGGAAATGAGTAGCACGCACGCAGAAGATCTAAAACTCCGATTAATGACTATCGAACTGCTCATAACAGCAAAGAAACAGTACACCTATCGAGAGTTATCCACCAAAACTGACCTACCCGTAACGGTTCTAAGCAGATACGCAAAAGGGCACGTTCTACCAAATGCAGCGAGAGCCAAACAGCTCTGGAACATCCTAACAAAACTTGTAGGTTTAGAAGCCGAACTGCACAGAATAATCCGATTCAATGAACACGGATATTTCGACAACACTTGGATCGTGGGTGACTTCAACATACTCAAACAAGCCGCTCACCACGCCCTCGCAACGTTCGCTGGAAAACGTGTAACAAACGTCTTAACCGCTGCCGTAGATGGAATACCACTCGCAACAATGGTTGCAAATTCGCTCGGCGTCAATCTTGCAATAGCAAAGACGAATAAAGAGGTAGGTGTCCCAGCATTTTTAGAAGAAACATACGTGCTCAGAGACTCAGGCGTAACCGTGACTCTATATCTGCCGAAAAACGCCATCAAAAGAAGAGACAGTGTGCTTGTAGTAGACGATATGATAAAAACCGGGGAAACCCAAGCAGCCCTTATCAACCTCGTTCATAAGGCAAAAGCCGAGATTTCAGGAATTTACTCCCTGATCGCCATCGGAGATGAATGGCAAGAAAGAATAAAACTACCCAAAAGATGTTCAGTTGAAGTCGTGACAAAGGTCAAGCCGAAAAAAAAGTAGCCGGACAAGACGCTTGAAACGCACATTTTTGACACTTTTTCTTTCTGCAAAAGTCCTTGCCAAGTCTAAGCAGAGCGGTTTCAAAGTTCACAAAAGTTTTCTTTGATACCTTATTTCTTGTCCAATACTCTTTTAGTGCTTCTAACGCTTTTTCAGGGGTCTCTTCTTTTATTATTCCCAAGTTTTTTGCTGCCAAGACAACCAGAGGAGTGGGTTTAGGGTTTGCTTTTTCCCATAGGTTTCTCAGTTCTCGCAGAAAAATGCTTACAGTCACGTCTCCTATGCCCTTTCCCAAATTCTTCAAGCGTTTTTCTAAATCGATGGAATCTGAAGAAAGTCGATGAAGATTGTTTAGGCTCCCTTTATAAAGCGTGACTAGGTTGCTAATAGCCTGCAGAAGCTTGTCGCTGGTACGAAAGTCATACCTTGCATATGCTCCCTCATCAAGTATGTCAACTAACCCTTGCCACCTTGTTTGAATAATTTTCTGTGGCGTGAGCACGTCATATTTTTTGAAACATTTGTAAGTCTTTATAGTTGACGACTCTCTAATCGGAGCACCGAATAGAATTGAAGCTAAGAACCACTTGAAAATCTCTCCGTCGTCCCCACCTTCTAAGCTTATTCCCAAAACTTCCGAGTATTTCTGCCCGAACCGCCTAACCAGTGGCTTTGTGACGCTTTTCAAGTCAACGAGCTTTTTCATTGCAGTGCACCGAAGCATATTAAAAAAGGTCAGTGGTGAATAAAGGAGTTCTGACGGTGAGAGCTATGAGAACCATAGAGTGGAATGATGGCATAGTTATAACTGTAGATCAAACGAGACTCCCCAACAAAACCCTCTTCTTAAAGATGAGGAAGTGTGAGGAGGTGGCTTCCGCCATCAAAGAGATGAGGATGAGAGGCGCCCCACTCATCGGTGTGGCAGCAGCCTACGGCCTAGCCCTCACGGCTTATCATTCGAAAGTCGAGAAAAGAGAAGCGTTGATGAGACAAATTGAGGAG
>JAOUJL010000340.1 GCA_029883255.1 Candidatus Bathyarchaeota archaeon
CTTAGACAAGATGTATCCTCCAGACATGGAACTGTACGAAAAACTGAAAAGGCTGGCAGAAACCAAAAAAATGAAACTCGACGAATACTGCAAATATGTCTTAACCGAACACTCTAAAAGACCCATGACTCCGGTCAGTTAATACATGCTACTCGCACGCGCTAGTTCCTTATCTTTGATTGATCTTGCAAATCTGATTCCATTTTCGCCAGATGTGACGTAAAGATACAATAACCGTTCTAGTGTCGCCTTTCTGTACTCTCTTTCCCAGCACGCGCCTGTTGCACTTGCCAGTCATTATGATTCCCGCAAAAATATGGTCGGAAACTCTTTAAAGTCCAAGACTATATTGCTGAGATGCTTCAAACACACTGGACTGATCATTAATGACAGAAAAGACAGTTATCCAAGTTGAGGGCTTGGTGAAACATTACGGCGAAGTCACAGCCCTTGACGGAGTTTCATTCAGTGTCAAGGAAGGTGAAATCTTCGGACTTTTGGGTCCTAACGGTGCTGGAAAAACAACTTTGATGGAGATACTATGCTGCTTAAGAAGGTTCGATGAAGGAAATGCAACCGTTCTCGCGTTTGACTTGATTAAGGATTCCCGGAAAGTTCGCGGTTCGATTGGATTCTGCCCTCAAGAAACTCTGCTTTACGACCTGTTAAGTGTGCGGGAAAATTTTGCTTTCGCCGCTTCCCTTTATTCGCTTGATTCCAAAAAGTTCAAGGAAAGAGTTGAGTTTTCTTCAAAATTCTTAGGTGTCGGAGAGTTTCTTAACAGGAAGGTCAAGGAACTATCAGGCGGAATGAAAAGGCGTGCAAACCTTGCAGTCTCCATTGTTCATGACCCGCCTGTAGTGATTTTAGACGAACCCACCGTCGGCTTCGACCCAAATGTCAAAAGAGAATTCTGGGAACTGATCCAAGATCTTAAAAACTATGAAAAGACCGTGCTCATTTCAACCCACGACATGTTTGAGGCTGACGAACTCTGCGACAGAGTTGCAATAATGGACAAAGGAAAGATCGTCGCCCTTGACAAGCCCGACATTTTGAAGGAGACATTGGGCGGAGAAACCTCAATACGCATAAAAACAAAGGAAGCTCCAAAAAAAGCGGTATCACTCCTTAAAGAGTACAAATGCATAATGAGAGATGATGAAATTCAAGTTTTTGTCAAGAACCCTTGGAGAATCGTACCGGAGGTCTCAAACAAGCTTATTTCACATGGTGTCTTAACCGAGAAGATAGAAGTTGTTGAACCAACTTTGGAAGATGTTTTCATAAAATTAACAGGAAGAAGACTAACGGAGGAGTAGAAATCAACCCAATAATAGGAATAGCCATAAAAGACATCAAGACGTTTTTCAGAGAAAAAGAAACAGTCTTCTGGACCATAGCATTCCCGGTGATAATACTCCTGCTTTTCACCGCGATTTTTGGAAGAGAAGTCCCCTTCACCGCAAACATAGGAATAGTAGACTCAGACAACACGCCATTAACCTCGAACATAATTTCAGCGTTCAACGACACCACAATCTTCAACGTGGAAATCTTCAAGAACAAAACCCAAGCCCTAGAAGCACTGAACGCAACCGACGTACGAGCCGTAATCACGATTCCCAAAAATTTCTCACTAAACCTAACAACCGGAAAAAACACGTACGCGCTGTTAGCAATCGACAAAACCGACCCACAAGTGACACAGACGGTCGAAGGCGCAATCAAAACCCTCTTCTCAGAATTCTACAAGCAGATCGGAAACTACACAGAACCAATCTCAGTAATCGAAGAAACATCGCTGATGCGCGAAGAAATAGGCTACAAAGAACACATCGTTCCAGGCATG